>NZ_JBDYKJ010000029.1:0-52784 GCF_040012395.1 Nocardioides sp. 31GB23
CCCCCCCCGGGGGCCCCCCCCCCCCCCCCCCCCCCCCCCGCTGCGGCTGCGTGGTGGCAAGAGCCTCGAGCACGTCGAGGTGGTCTACGAGACCTACGGCGAGCTGTCGCCCGAGCGCGACAACGTGGTGTTCATCTGCCACGCGCTGACCGGTGACGCGCACGCGGCGGGCTACCGGCGCGGGGAGGACCCGCACACCGCGAAGCCGGGCTGGTGGGACCGGATGATCGGGCCGGGCAAGGCCGTCGACACCGACCGGTTCTTCGTCATCGCGCCCAACATCCTGGGCGGCTGCTCGGGCACCACCGGGCCGATGAGCATCGACCCGGCCACGGGGGAGCCGCGCTACCTCGACTTCCCGCTGCTCCACGTCTCCGACCTGGTCGCCTGCCACCGCCGCCTGCTCGACCACCTGCAGATCGAGACCCTGTACGCCGCCGTCGGCGGCTCGATGGGCGGCATGCAGGTCCTGCAGTGGGTCATCGAGGAGCCGCGGCGCATCGAGCGCGCGGTCGTGGTCGCGGCCTCATCAAGGCTGAGCGCCGAGAACATCGCGTTCTCCTCGGTGGCGCGCCAGGCGATCATGGCCGACCCGGAGTTCCACGGCGGCCGCTACGCCGAGCGCGGGGTGGTGCCGCGGCACGGGCAGAAGGTGGCCCGGATGATGGCTCACATCACCTACGTCTCACCGGAGTCGCTGGAGACCCGCTTCGATCACCAGCGCGACTCCGCGGGTGACGACCAGTGGCGCCTGGAGCCCGACTTCGAGGTCGAGCACTACCTGCAGCACCAGGGCGAGACCTTCCTGGGCCGCTTCGACTCGCTGTCCTACCTCTACCTGACCCGGCTGATGGACTACTTCGACCCCTTCGCCGACGAACCGGTCGCCGAGCGCCTCGCCGGCTGCCCCACCCGCTTACAGGTCACCTCCTTCTCCTCCGACTGGCGCTTCGACACCGCCCAGTCGGTGCGGCTGACCGAGCGGCTGCAGAAGCATGGTGTCGACGCCGACCATGCCGAGATCCACAGCCCCTACGGCCACGACTCCTTCCTCCTCGACCCCCCGGGCTACCTCGACCGCGTCGCCACCTTCCTCACCGACGGTGGTTGAGGAGGGACGAAGTCCCGTCTCGAAACCACCGCTGGTCGAGCAGTGAGGCGCCCCAGCGCCGAACGACGTCGAGGCCCGCGACCACCCGCCGCCTCCGTGACCTGCCACATGGCTAGACAGCCGCGTGTTCGGCATCAAGAGGATGGCGTCGTCGACCATCCTCGACCCGGCCGGAGGGGCGTGGTGAGTGAGCGGAAGGGTGGGGCCAGCGAAGCGGGTCAGCATGAGGAGCCGGCGCAGGACGAACCCGGTTGCCGAACGGCGACGCGGGATGCTCGTCCAATGGGTGGGGCTCATCGCCCTCGTAGCGCTCACCGGCTACCTCGTCCTCAAGGCGTTGCAGAACACCTGAGATGGCGCTCGCGGGCCATCGCGGGACCGGGGTCGGATGTTTCCGCGAGGCAAACAGTTGATTGCGGGAGCGCCCGAATCTGGACGCGATGCTGCCGCGGCGCCGGACCTGTGGTTTGCTTTCCTCACTGAACCATCGTCTTGGGCGCCCCGCGGCGTCACATATGGGGAGTCTCAAACATGAAGAAGCTCATCGCCGGCGTTTTCGCCGCCACGCTGATGTTCGGCGTCACCGCGCCGTCCGCGTCGGCCTACCCGGCCACCGTCCAGACCGAGGCCGACGTCAAGGTCCCGAAGAACGTCCAGGCCAAGAAGAAGGTTAAGGTGCGGATCAACCTCAACACCGCGACCAACGAGGGTGCTGTGTGCACCGGCCAGGTCTACATCCAGGTCACCCGCCTCAACCCCAAGCCGCAGCGGGTTGTCAAGGAGGCCACCAAGAACGTCAAGGACTCGAATCAGTTCCGGTTCGCGTATCCCGCCAAGGGTCGCTACCGCACCGTCGTGAAGTACACCCGCGGCGGCCAGGACCCGTGCTCCTTCTCGCGCGACAAGAAGATCGTCCGCGCCTCCTGACGGTCCACGCTTGAGCGAAGACCCCCCGAGCTGCGCTCGGGGGGTCTTCGTGCGTCCGCGTCCGCCGCTTGTCGGGCGGTCCCATCCTCTCGCCGGCCGTCCTGGGCGACCGGCCTGATCCCCTAGGGTCTGGCACATGTCTCGCGCTCGTCTCGCCGTCCTGCTAATCGCCGGGGCGGCTGCTGTCCTGCTACTGGGGGCCGGTCTGATCGGCTGGCAAGCCCTCCAGGTCAACAGCGCCCTTCGCGCAGCAGTGGTCGACGCTGACACCTTCCGGTCCGCCCTCGAGGCTGGCGACGAGCAGGAGGTCGACGACGCCCTCAACGACCTTCAGGAGAGCGCCGGAGAGGCGGAGGCCCGTACATCGGGCGTGCGCTGGTCGATCCTGGCTCACCTGCCGGCGATCGGCGACGACGCCCGCGGCGTGCGCGCCGCGTCCACAGCGGTCTCCGACCTCAGCGAGGCTCTGGCCCCGGTCGCCCAGCGCGCCACCGATCTCGATGCGCTCCTGCCGGAGGGAGGCCGGATCGCCCTCGAGGCCGTAGCCGACCTCCAGCAGCCGGTCGACCAGGCAGCGCAAGCATTGGCTGCCGCCGACACCCGGCTACAGGCAGAGGACTCCAGCGGCTACGTTGACCAGTTCCGTGGCCGCTACGACGAGCTGGCCGGCCTGGTGGGCGATGCAGCCGACGCGATGGACGCGGCCTCCGTGGCCGTCGACCTGATGCCCCTGGCACTGGGTTCAGAGGACCCTCAGCGCTACCTGCTCGTGTTCCAGAACAATGCAGAGATCCGCGCCACCGGCGGTCTCCCGAGTGCGCTGTCGCTCCTCGACGCCGAGGACGGGCGGATCTCGCTGGGCAGGCAGGTGGCGGCGAGCTCCTTCGGCGAGCGCAGCACACCGCTGCCGATCACCAAGGACGAGGAGGAGGTCTTCACCGACTACCTCGGCCGCTACATGCTCGACGCCAACTTCACGCCGGCCTTCCCGCGCACGGCCGAGCTGATGAAACAGCGCTGGGAGGAGGTCCACCCTGAACGGCTGGACGGTGTCATCTCCCTCGACGCCGTGGCGATCTCTTACTTGCTCGAGGCGACCGGTCCACTGAGCGTCGACGGCTACGAACTGACGGCCGGCACCGCGGTCGACGTACTGATCAACCAGATCTACATCGATCGGCCCGACCCGCAGGCACAAGACGCGTTCTTCCGCCAGGTCGTGTCGACCATGTTCGGCCGCATCCTGCAGGGCGACCTGGGGCGCCCGCGCGAGCTCCTCGCTGCCCTGGTCCGCGGAGGTGACGAGCACCGCATCTACACGCATTTCTTCGACGAGAGTGCGCAGGACCTCATCGAGGGACGCACGATCGCTGGCGAACCGGCCGGGCCCGGCGGGGGAGTCCAACGCTTCGACGTGACCCTGAACTCGGGAACCGCGTCGAAGATGTCCTACTACCTTGACTACGACGTGCGGGCCTCCGGCTCTATGTGCCGCGACGGGCAGGAGACCATGCGGCTTGAAGCCACGCTGTCGTCCACTGCGCCGCTGGATGCAGCCACCTCGCTGCCGGCCTATCTCTCCGGCGGCGGGGCCAACGGAGTGGGGCCAGGCAAGCAGTTGGTGGAGGTGCGTCTCTTCACCCCCACGCAGGGCCGGGTGACCGAGTTCGCGATCAATGGCAAGGAGTTCGACGTCCGCAAGAGTTCGCTGGACGACCGGGCGACGAGCACGGCCTACATCTTCTTGGAACCCGAGCAGACCGCCGAGGTGACCTGGCAGGTCACGGCGCCCTCCACGGACGGATCACGCGAGGTGCGGGTGACGCCCGGAATAGAACCACGCGACTACTCCACGCACGTCACTGGTGCCTGCTGAACCTGCCGCTGCCCCGGCACGGCCAGTGGCGTGACATGGGGGGGCTGTGCAACTGCCAGCCAATCGGTCGGTCGGGGTCGGTCGCACCGAGGCGTCGTAGCCGTGCTCTGGTGCGCAGGTGGTCGCAGTGGGCACGAGCTGCCTAGCGTTCGGGGCCCAAAACCCGCTAAGAGACGAAAGGGTCCAAGCGCGGGCGGGCCGAGCGGGTCGGTCCTACGCTGGGTCCTGCTTGGCGCGCTTGCCTCCAGCAGGTTTGTCCGGTGTCGGCGCGTATCCGTAGCCGTACCCGTAGCCGTACCCCGAGCGCTGGCGCGCAGGCGTCATGTTGAGCACGACGCCGACCTGTTGTGCCCCGACCTGCTCCAGGCGCTCCCCGGCCTGCGCCAGCTGCTCCCGGGTGGTGCGGCCGTGGGCGGCGACGACGATGGCGCCATCGGCCTGGGAGGCGAGAAGCGCGGCGTCGGTGACCGGCAGCAGCGGCGGCGCGTCGATGATGATGGTGTCGAAGCGGTCCTTGGCATGGTTCAGCAGCTCGGCCATCGCTCGCGACTGCAGCAGCTCGGCCGGGTTGGGCGGCACGGCACCACTGGCGAGGACCGCCAGGCCGGTGCCGGGGTGCTCCTGCAGCGCGTCGTCGAAGCTGACCTTGCCCAGCAGTACGGTCGTCACTCCGACCGAGTTGTCCACGTCGAGCGCGAACGCCGCCTTTGGGCGGCGCAGGTCGCACTCGATGAGCAGCGTCTTCTGGCCAGCCTGGGCCAGGGTGATGGCGAGATTGACCGACGTCGTGGTCTTGCCCTCGCCCGGCAACGCCGAGGTGACCACGAAGACCTTCGTGGTGGCGTCGACGTCGACGAACTGCAGGTTGGTGCGCAGCACCCGGAACGCCTCGGCCCGGGGGGCGTGGGACGACAGCGAGGTCACGAGCGGCTCGGTGCGGATCTGCGAGTCGAAGTTGATGGCTCCCAGCAGCGGAGCGTCGGTGGTCTCGCGGATGTCGTCAACGGACTTCACGGTGGTGTCGAGCAGTTCTCGGGCCACCGCCAGGCCGACACCAAGCAGCAGGCCGAGCACCAGGGCCAGGGCGAGGTTGCGGACCGGCTGCGGTGAGACCGGCGCCGTCGGCAGGGTCGCGTCCGACGTGACGCTGGGCCGCACCAGCGGCTCCGTCTCACCCACGGGGGTCTCCACGGCGCGGATCTGGTCGGCCAGTGCGCTGGCGTAGCCCTGCGCTATGGCCTGCGCCTGGGAGGGGGACTCGTCCTGCGCCTGCAGGGCGATGATCACGGTCTCGGGCGACACCGTGGCGGTCACCTGGTCCCGCAGCGCTCCCGGAGACGTCGAGAGGTCGAGTTCGTCGACGACCACAGCCGCCAGGTCGGCGTCCTTGACGAAGTCGGCATACGACGTGACCCGCTGCATGCTGAACTGTGCGCCGGCGAAGGCGCCAGAGACGGTGTCGCCGCCATCGGCCGAGGACGAGATGAAGAGCTTGGCCGTCGACTGATACATAGGCGTCACCGTGAAGGTGTAGGCGGCCGCGGCTGCCACGACGACTAGGGTCGACGTGAGGACCAGCATCCACCGTCGGCGGAGGATGCGCAGGTAGTCCCGAAGTTCCATGTCCGACTCCCGTCGTCTGTGACGGTAGGGACTTTAGTGCCAACGAACGGCTGGGCCGGCATCCGGCCCGCAGGTCCTGAAGTCAGCCGGCAGCGACCGGTGTGCGGCCGTAGTCGTCCTCGAGGCGGCAGATGTCGTCCTCGCCCGTGTAGGAGCCGAGCTGCACCTCGACCACGACCAGGGGGTGGTCCTCCTGATTGGTGATGCGGTGCGCCTGGCCGACCTCGACCCAGATCGACTCGCCCGGCCCTGCCACGACGGTCTCACCGTCGATGATCGCGGTGCAGCGGCCGGCAGCGATCACCCAGTGCTCGGCGCGGTGCTCGTGGGTCTGGTAGCTCAACCGCGAGTGCGGGTTGACGTGGATGCGCTTGACCTTAAAGCCGTCACCCTCGTCGAGGACGGTCCACGAGCCCCACGGGCGGTCTTCGCTCTCGCCGATCATCAACAATCTCCTCACATCGGCGGCCGGGTGCCACGCGCTATGCGAGGTTAAAGGCTACGGCACGCGAGTGGATGCTGTGTTACCAAACGTTAGCGACGCCGTAGCCCAGCCATGGCAGGACGGACGTCAACCAGATACACGATCGCGGCGATCGTGAAGATCAGGTTGAAGATGCCGATCGGGTTGTTGAGGAACAGCACCTGCAGAGCCACCCCCAGCCCGAGCAGGATCGTCCACGTCGGCTTCGTGAGTTTCCCCGCCGCCTCGTAGGACTCAGCTGAAAACATCAGAGAGCTGACGAAGGCGTAGATCTTGACCGCCAGCAGCACGAATGCGAGCAGGGCGTAGAAGCCGAGCTCGAGGGAGTAGACGTCCAACACACCCTCACCCTACGGGCGCCAGCGCAGGCGTCCGCGGGACGCACCACGAACCGGGCCGCCGACGCTGCTTGAGGAAGGCGCGCAGCGCCTGTCTCGAAAACACCATCGACATAGCGGACGCCGTTGATCGAGCAGAGAGGGCCGCCAGGCCCGAACGCCCGTCGAGATCCCGCAAGGGGCCCACCACCTCAGCCAGGGCCTCAGAAGCAGGCCCGGATCTCTCCCACCGGCTTGCCTCCACCAAGCAGCACGTGCTCCCCGGTCTTCCGAATGGACTCAGCGTCCATCCACTCCTCCGAGGTCACACCAGACCGCTCGAGCGCGGCAGCCATCACCACCGGCCGAGCCCGCGCCCCACCGTCATCGGTCTTCAGCGCGAACGCCCGTCCGTCAGCCAGCGCCACGGCGTAGCAAGACTCGGCACCAGCCTTCCCGATCGACCCGGGCATGGCGGTGAGCAGCGTCAGCTCGTCGCGGGTCGTCCCCGACACGAACTCGGGATGCGCCCGGATCGCGTCCGCGATCCGACGCTCCGGTCCGTCGGCGGCCACCGCAAGCCGCGAGAACGCCCGCGCCAGCCCCACGAGCGACGTCGACAGCAGCGGAGCGCCGCACCCATCCACGGCGACCTGCGCCGCCTCACCCGTCATCCGTTCGAACGTCACACGGATCGCCAGCTGCAGCGGGTGCTGTGGGTCGAGGTAGGTGGCGGTGTCCCACCCGTTCTGCACACATGTCGCGAGCATCGCCGCGTGCTTGCCCGAGCAGTTCATCGCCAGTGACGACTTCTCGCCGCCCGAGCGCAGCATTGCCTCCCGCGCCGCCTCGTCGAGGGGCCAGTCGGGCGGGGTCTGCAGTGCCGACTCGTCCAGACCGGCACCCGCCAGGATGCGCCGTGCGCCGTCCAGATGGTGCGCCTCGCCCGAGTGGGACGCACAGGCAAGCGCTAGCAGTTCGGGTGGCAGGTCGAGACCCTGCTCGACCATGGCGAGCGCCTGGATCGGCTTGTTCGACGAACGCGGGAGCACCGGCGAGGTCACGTCACCCACCGACCATTCGACGGTCCCGTCGGCGCGCAAAGCCACTGCGGAGCCGTAGTGGTGGCCCTCCACGATCCCGGAACGCACGATCTCGGCCACGACGACAGGTCCAGTCATGCCCCGAACCGTAGAGGGCGCCCACGATGACGCTGAAACTCGACTGAATCTGTCAAGATACTTCGGTGAGTTACCCGCAGTACTGCCCTTCCCCACGCGAACTCGACGACCTCGAGCTGCTGACGACCGGCGCTCTGGTCCCGGTCGTCGCGTTCAACGAGCCGAACAGCCCCGTCACGCTGACGCTGCCCGAGGAGGTCCGTGCGGGTGCCGAGGCCGCGGGTGGCGTCGAGCTGGTGGACCCGGAGGGACTGCCCCTGGCGCGCGTCTCTTTGCCGGGTGGGTCGGTGGAGCCGTTGACGCACGCGCAGTTCGGCCCCTTCCGTCGGTACTACCTCAGCCCCGCGCAGGTGCGCCAGCAACACTCTGACCGCACGGTGGTGCCGGTCGTCGACGCGCTCTCCGAGCAGCAGCTCCAGCGGTTGTCTGGCGCCGGCCCAGTCCTGCTGCTGGCTTTCGTCGGCACCGGGACCCCCGATCTGACTCCGACCGCGCTCATCCGCGCCACCCTCACTGTTGCGGCGCGGCTGGAGGACGCAGCGGTCGTCGCGGTTCCTCTCGCGAGCCGCGGCGATGCGACGGTCGATCACGCCCTGGGGGCCCAGGTGGCGCGAATGTACGCCGGCAATGCCGACGTACTCGCACTGCCCGACGCCGCCGACGACGCGACCTACGCCCCCGACGTGGCAGCCATCATCGAGGCCGACCAGCCGGGACCCGAGGAGCAGGGCCTCGTCCTCTTCTTCACCGGCCTCTCCGGCAGCGGCAAGTCGACTCTCGCCCAAGCGCTGATGGACCGCATCCTTGAGCAGGGCACCCGAACCATCACCTCGCTCGACGGCGATGTCGTTCGCCGCAACCTCTCAGCCGGCCTGACCTTCTCCAAGCAGGACCGGGAGACCAACATCCGCCGCATCGGCTGGGTCGCCGCCGAGATCTCGCGGCACCGCGGCCTCGCGGTCGTCAGCCCCATCGCGCCCTTCGACGAGACCCGCCAGCAGGTCCGCGCCATGGTCGACGAAGCCGGGGGAGCGTTCTTCCTCGTCCACGTCGCCACTCCGCTCGAAGAGTGCGAGCGCCGTGACCGCAAGGGCCTCTACGCCAAGGCCCGCCGAGGCGAGATCCCTGAGTTCACCGGCATCTCTTCCCCCTACGAGGAGCCCCAGGACGCCGACGTCCGCGTCGACACCACCGGCCGCACCATCGACGACGCCCTCCAGGACGTCATCGACGCGCTCGCCGAAGCCGGCTACCTCGACCTCCGCACCCCGCCGGAAGGCGAGCAGGGCACGTCGTTGGTCGAGCAGCGAGGAGCGCCAGCGACGACCGCCCGCCGAAACCCAGTGAGCGACGAAGCATCCGCCCCCACGGAGGCTGAGGAAGGCGCGCTAGCGCCTGTCTCGAAACCCCTCAGGGTCCTCTTCGTTTGCACTGCCAACATCTGCCGCTCGCCCTACATGGAGCTCACCGCCCGCCACCTGGCAGGCAACGACCCGACGCTCGAGTTCGCCAGCGCCGGCACCCACGGCTTCAACGACGAGCCGATGAACCAGCCCATGGTCGAGGTCCTCCAGCCCGGCACCACCGGTCACGATGACTTCCGCAGCCGTCGCCTGACCACCGCCGAGCTTGAGTGGGCCGACATCGTCCTCACCGCCGAGGCCTCGCACCGCCAGTTCATCCTCGACGACAATCCCGCCCTCTTCCGCAAGGTCTTCACCCTCGGCCAGTTCATCGAGGCCGTCGCCGACATCGGCTCCGGCGTACACGGGCGCGAGCTCCTGGGTCAGCTGCAGCAGCGTCGGGGCCCGGCAACTGCTGACCTCGACGTCGCCGACCCCTACCGTCGCGGTGACAAGGCAGCCCGCACCGCTGCCGACCACATCGACCGGCTGCTCCGCGCCGCTGTTACCGCGCTGTCCAGCGCCGGAAAGGCCACCTGATGGACCTGATCACCCTTACCGCCCTGTCCATCCTGGCGGCCGGCTTCATCGTCGGCATCGTCGTCGGGCTAACCGGCATGGGCGGCGGCGCACTGATGACGCCGGCACTGATCTTCCTCGGTGTGGGGTCGGGCGAGGCGGCCACCATCGTCACCGCTGACCTGACGGCGGCCGCGGTCTACAAGACCGGTGGCGCTGCCGTGCACGCCCGTCACGGGTCGCCCAACTTCACCTTGGCCAAGTGGCTGATCATCGGCTCGGTGCCGATGGCCTTCCTGGGGCCCTACATGGTCAAGTTCTTCACCAACGATGCAGAGCAGCTCGACAAGGTGCTGAAGTTAGCCATCGGATTCGCGCTGCTCTTCGCTGCCGCCACCTACGCGCTGCGGTTGTACATCAACCTGCGCGCGGTCCGTTCCGGCGGTTTCACCGGCGACCCCGACCCCAAGATCAAGGTCCTCCCGACACTCCTGGTCGGCATGCTCGGTGGTCTCCTGGTGGGCATCACCAGCGTCGGCTCCGGCTCCGTGATCATGATCGCGCTGCTGATGCTCTACCCCGGCCTGTCAGCGGTGAAGCTCGTCGGCACCGACCTGGTGCAGGCCGTGCCGCTGGTGCTGGCTGCCGCCGTCGCCAATATTGCCATCCACGGCCTCGACTGGTCGATCGCCATCCCGCTGATCATCGGGTCCGTGCCCGGCACCCTGCTCGGCAGCCGGATCGCCCCGCACGTGCCACAGTCATTCATCCGACGGGGGATCGTCGTGGTGCTGACGATGTCGGGCGTGGCGTTGCTCGACAAGGCTGGCTGGGCACCACTGGGGCGCGAGGAGACCTACCCGGCACTGATCGGCCTGATCGGTCTCGGCATGGCCGTTCTGGTTCCTGTGGTGTGGGGGTTTCTGCGCAAGGAGCAGGGCCTGCCATTCATGGGGGCGCCCACCGTCAGCGAGCTCGACAGCTGGACCTACGGTCACAGCACGCGTGCCCGGGGGCGCACAATGGCCGATACGCCGCCGAGCGACGGTGTGGACGAGGACGTCAGCAGACATTGAGGGCCACCATGGGGCATCCGCGCAGAAGGCTCCTGGTCATCGGGATCAACTACGCACCGGAGATGACTGGTATTGCGCCGTACACCGCCGGGATGGCTCGAGGCTTGTCCGAGGCCTACGACGTCCAGGTGGTGACCGCGCATCCACACTACCCAGCGTGGAAGGTGAGCGAGGGGCACGGCGGTTGGCGGCGCAGTGGCCTCGAGGACGGGGTGGCCCTCGAGCGGCTGAAGCACCTGGTGCCGTCTCAGCCCACGGGCATCAGTAGGATCCTAAGCGAGGCGACGTTCGCCGCTCGTGCTCTGGCGCCAGGAGTCAAGCGGCCGGACGCCGTCGTCGTGGTGTCTCCGGCGCTCCTGCCTGTGGCGTCCGCGCTGGCTCTGGGTCGTCGTTGGCGAGTGCCGGTCGGAGTCGTGGTGCAGGACCTCTACGGCAAGGCGTTCGGCGAGCTCGGTTTGTTGGGCGGTCGACTCGATCGACCGGTTCAAGCACTCGAGAGCAATCTACTGCGGCGCGCCGATGGTGTGGTGGCCATTCACCAGAGGATGGCGGACGCGATCGTGCGCGATCTGGGAATCGCTGCCGACGATGTGACCGTCATCCCCAACTGGGCGCACGTCCAGGCGCCGGATGGGGACCGACAGCGCCGCCGCCGTGAGCTGGGCTGGGACGACGGTCGATTCGTTGTGACTCACGCCGGCAACATGGGAGCCAAACAGGGCCTGGACCACCTGGTGACGGCCGCCAAGCGGGCGTCGGACATCGGCGCTCCCGTTCGGTTCGTGATGATCGGTTCGGGTGGGGCTCGTGCCGCGCTCGAGCAGAGTGCCCGCGGGGTCTCGACGATCGAGTTCATGGATCAGCTGCCTGGCGACCAGTTCATGGCGACCCTGGCGGCCTCCGACGCACTGCTCCTCCATGAGCGCCCGGGCATGAAGGAGATGTGTGTGCCGTCCAAGCTCACCACCTACTTCGCGGCCGGCAGGCCGGTCATTGCCGCGACCGATGGAGGGAGCGCCGGCGCGTTCGAGGTCGGTGCCAGTGGTGCGGGAGTCGTCGCGGAACCCGGAGCCCCCGAGGCGCTCTTGGCAGCCCTAGACAGACTCCGGCTCGAGGATCTGGATCGGCTCGGGGCGTATGGCTTTGAGTACGCCCGCAACCAGCTGAGTGAGCAGGTGGCGCTCGACCGCTATCGGGCTTGGGTCGAGGCGCTGCTGTCGTCGGGGAACCGTTGCCCCACGACGCCGGCGGTGTCGGAGCCGTAGAGGCTGTTGGCCGGCACTGCGCCCTTGACGACCGTGTTCGGCAGGATGAGTGCCGATTCACCGATGTGGGCGCCCCCCAGCACCATGCATCGAGACGTCACCCAGACCCCGTCATCGATGCGGATGGGGCGGGTCCGCAAGGCCATGTCGGTGCGGAACGCGTGGGTGCCGGTGGTGATGAACGTGCCCTGGCTGACGACGACGTCGGCGCCGATGTCGAGCGCGTCCTGGTTGTGCAGCCAGACGTCTTCACCGATCCAGGATCGGTCGCCGACCGTGAGCTTCCACGGGAACCGAACGCGCAGACCCGGTCTGGCGATCACGCCCTCCCCGATCTGAGCCCCAAACCTGCGTAGCGCCATGACGCGGAGCCTGGAGCTGAGCTGCCAGGGATTGCGGACGACGAGCAGCTCCACCAAGGCCCACAGCAGCACGGTGCTCAGGGGACGGTCCCAGCTCTCGCGGGCGCCCGGCGCCTGGGACAGATCGATGGGTGCGTGGGAATTCAAGGGGCTGCTCCTCGATGAGGCGACGGGTCGTGGCTGCGCATCAGTCGCGCCCGTAGATGTCCCGGGTGTACACCTTGTCGTCGACGTCAGCGAGCTCGTCGGCCCGCCGGTTGGCGATGATGACGTCGCTGCGCTTCTTGAACTCGTCGAGGTCCCCGATGACCTCGGAGTTGAAGAAGAGCTCGTCCTCGATCGTGGGCTCGTAGACCACGACCTCGATGCCCTTGGCCTTGATCCTCTTCATCACGCCTTGGATCGACGACATCCTGAAGTTGTCGCTGCCCTCCTTCATGATGAGCCGGTAGATCCCCACCGTCTCCGGGCGCTGACGGATCACGTCATCGGCCACGAAGTCTTTCCGGGTCGTGTTGGCCTCGACGATGGCGCTGATGAGGTTTTGCGGCACGTCGTTGTAGTTGGCCGCGAGCTGGCGGGTGTCCTTGGGCAGGCAGTAGCCGCCGTAGCCGAAGCTGGGGTTGTTGTAGTGCGAACCGATGCGGGGGTCGAGGCCGACACCCTCGATGATCTGCGCCGTCGACAGGCCATGCGTCGCGGCGTAGGTGTCGAGCTCATTGAAGTAGGCCACCCGCAGTGCCAAGTAGGTGTTGGCGAAGAGCTTGATCGCCTCCGCCTCGGTGGAGTCGGTGAGGAGCACGGGGATGTCCTCGTCCAGGGCGCCCTCGATCAACAGGTCGGCGAACCGCCGCCCGTCCTCGGTGCGGTCGCCGACCACGATCCGTGATGGGTGCAGGTTGTCGTGCAGAGCGCGGCCCTCGCGAAGGAACTCCGGGCTGAAGACGATGTGGGCGCCAAGGTGCTCGCCACGCATCCGAGCGGTGAACCCGACCGGCACCGTCGACTTGATGACGATGACCGCGGTTCGATTCACCGCGCGGACAGCCTTGATCACCGATTCGACCGAGCCTGTGTCGAAGTAGTTGGTCTCGGGGTCGTAGTCGGTCGGCGTGGCGACTACGACGAACTTTGCGCCGGCGTATGCCGCGTCTGCGTCAATCGTGGCGCGCAGGTTCAGCTCTCGTTGGGTGAGGTACTCCACCAGATCCTCGTCCACCAATGGTGACTCGCGACGGTTGACCATCGCCACCCGGGCCTCGTCGAGGTCCACCGCCCACACGTCATGGTGCTGGGCGAGGATGACGGCGTTCGAGAGGCCCACGTACCCGAGGCCAGCCACTGCGATCTTCACTAGGCGAGAGTAGACGGAGCCACCGCTGGCGTCGTCTTCGGCTAGACATCGTGACGCCGACCTCAGCGGCGTGTTTGAGGCCGCGGGGCGGTGTCGGTCTACGATGAGCCGACTTGTCACGAGGAGAGGTTCATCTGAGCATGACCGAAACGCATGCCGACTACCGGCTGAGCCAGCTAGACCAGCTGGAGGCGGAGTCGATCCACATCATCCGCGAGGTCGCAGCCGAGTTCGAGAAGCCCGTCCTGATGTTCTCCGGCGGCAAGGACTCCATCGTGATGCTCCGCCTGGCGGAGAAGGCGTTCTACCCGGCGAAGATCCCGTTCCCTATCCTCCAGGTCGACACTGGCTTGGACTTCCCCGAGGTGATGGAGACCCGCGACCGCTGGGTTGACCGTCTCGGGGTGCAGCTCGTCGTCGCCAGCATCGACGACGCAATCGCGAAGGGCGTGGTGACCGAGGACGGCAAGACCAGCCGCAACCGGCTCCAGATCGGCACCCTGCTCAACGCCATCGAGGAGAACGGCTTCACGGCCGCCTTCGGTGGCGGACGGCGCGACGAGGAGAAGGCCCGCGCCAAGGAGCGTGTCTACTCCCACCGCGACGAGTTCGGGCAGTGGGACCCCAAGAACCAGCGTCCCGAGCTCTGGAGCCTCTACAACGGCCGCCTGCACGAGGGCGAGCACATGCGTATCTTCCCGATCTCCAACTGGACCGAGCTCGACGTCTGGTCCTACATCGCCCGCGAGGGCATCGAGATCCCGCAGATCTACTTCTCCCACCAGCGCCGTGTCTTCGAGCGCGGTGGCATGCTGATGACCGAGACCCCGCTGAACCCCTGCCGCGAAGGCGAGGTCGCCGAGGAGCGCACCGTGCGGTTCCGCACCTGCGGCGACATCACGCTGACTGGCTGCGTGGAGTCCACGGCCAGCACAGTCGAGGAGATCATCGAGGAGACCGCGGTCTCCCGCGTCACCGAGCGTGGCGCCACCCGCGGAGATGACAAGTTCTCCGAGGCCGCCATGGAAGACCGCAAGAAGGAGGGCTACTTCTGATGGCCACCGAGTCCGAGAACATCACCGCCGGCGAGCAGGCGGTCGAGAACGTCACCACCAACATGGACCTGCTGCGCTTCGCGACCGCCGGCTCCGTCGATGACGGCAAGTCGACCCTCATCGGCCGGCTGCTGCTGGACTCGAAGTCGATCTTCGAGGACCAGCTCGAGGCGGTCGAGACCACCAGCAAGGGCAAGGGGTACGACTACACGGACCTCGCGCTCCTGACCGACGGTCTGCGCTCCGAGCGGGAACAGGGCATCACCATCGATGTCGCCTACCGCTACTTCGCGACCCCGAACCGCAAGTTCATCATCGCTGACACGCCGGGGCACGTGCAGTACACGCGCAACATGGTCACCGGGGCTTCCACGGCCGATCTGGGGCTCGTGCTCGTGGACGCTCGTCAGGGCCTGACCGAGCAGTCGCGTCGACACGCGGTAATCCTTAGCCTGCTGCGGGTCCCACACCTCGTTCTGGCCATCAACAAGATGGACCTCGTAGACTTCGATCAGGAGATCTACGAGAAGATCCACGCCGAGTTCACCCAGTTCGCCACGAAGCTGAACATCCCCGACCTCGAGGTCATCCCGATCTCGGCGCTGCAGGGCGACAACGTGGTCAACCGCTCGGACAACATGGACTGGTACTCGGGACCCACGCTGATCCATCACCTTGAGCATGTCCACGTCGCTTCTGATCGTGACCTCGTCGACACACGTTTCCCCGTGCAGTACGTCGTGCGCCCCAAGTCTGACGATCACCACGACTACCGTGGTTACGCTGGTCAAGTCGCCGGGGGGGTGCTCAAGCCCGGCGACGAGGTGGTCGTCCTGCCTAGCGGCATGACATCGCGAATCGCTGGCATTGACCTTTACGACGAAGAGATCGGCGAAGCATATCCGCCTATGTCGGTAACGCTTCGTCTTGAAGACGACGTTGATGTGTCCCGGGGTGACATGATTGCTCGCGTCAAGAACGCCCCGACGCCGAGCCAAGACATCGATGCGATGGTCTGTTGGATGGCTGCTACGCCTATGAAGCCGCGTCAGAAGCTTGCAATCAAGCACACCACGCGAACCGCACGGGCATTGGTCAAGGACATTCAATATCGACTCGATATCAATACCTTGCACCGTGATCAGGAGACCAAAGAGATCGGCGTCAACGAGATTGCGCGGGTTCAACTCCGCACCACGTCGCCGCTGCTCTGCGATCCCTACTCCAAGAACCGAACCACTGGATCATTCATCTTGATTGACGAGGCGACAGGCGTCACGGTGGGCGCTGGAATGATCACGTCGGTCTAACGTTTCAACCAGGGTCCACGTGTTTGTTGTGCCACTGTCCGCCTAGGTCACCTTTATGCAAGGGCAAGTTTCAATGGATCAAAAAAGGCGCATTGCAGTGACCGTGGTTGTATCCACCAAGAACGAAGAACTCGCGATTGGCCAGTGCCTCAAGGGATTGCAGGACTTCCAGCAAGTAATCGTAGTGGATTCGAACAGTATAGACGCCACTCAAGAGATCGCGCGCAAATCACCGGGCGTGGAAGTTGTCAATTTCACATGGTCTGGAACGTACCCAAAAAAGAAGCAATGGTGCCTTGAGAACCTCTCTTTTCTCTCAGATTGGGTGCTGTTTGTAGACGCTGACGAAGGCGTTTCTCCGGAACTTCTGAAAGAACTTCGGTCGAGGGCGTGGGCTGCCGAAGGACACGTTGCGTTCGACGTTCAACTCGATTATGAAATCTTCGGCAAACGTCTGAAGCACGGTCATCGAGTCGTCAAGCGGGCACTGATGAAGGTTGATGGAAGTGTCACTTTTCCAAGACTTCCCGACTTGGGTATCCCAGGTATGGGAGAGCTGGAGGGGCACTATCAGCCATTGTGTAGAGGTTCCGTAGGCAGACTCGAAGGCCGTTTGTGGCATCGAGACCCGGACCCGTTCACCTCTTGGTTGCATCGGCACAACAAGTACAGCGACTGGGAAGCTGGAATTGCCGAGCGCCCCGAACTTTCGCAAGCAGTCCGAGAACTGAGGTCTAGGCAGGGGCGACTGTTCCAGGGGGTTCCCCTGAAGCCAGTTGTATTTTTCGTATTCTTCTTCATAATCAAGCGTGGGTTTCTAGACGGTAGGCCAGGGTTAGATTATGCACTGGCTCTCTCTTTTTACTACTGGCAGATAGACGTAAAGCGACGCGAGTTGCGCCGTGAGGGTAGGGTTCGACCTAGCGAGAACGCAGGGTAAAGTGCCGCTGACTCCTGACGGTTCGTGCCTCTTCTTGCACGTACCAAAAAACGCCGGAAAATCGATTGAGGTTGCTTTAGGTATTGCCTCGACCTCGGAGGTAAATTCTTACCGCTGGAGATCGAAGATCAATGCGCTTTCGTTGACCGCGACGAGGTTCTCTCGCGACCGAAAAGCGTCTCAGCGCTTGTGGGGTGTAGTCGACCTCAGCGTAACTGCCCAGCATCTGACACTCTCGGAACTTCAGCACCTCGGGCTCTTGGATGGCGTCGAACCTCGAATCGTGGCTGCAGTTATTCGAGAGCCCATCGACCGAGCGATGTCCCTGTTCAGGCACTGGAATCCAAGCGAAACCCTCACGTCAGAGTTGTTCGTGGCATTCTTCGATGAATGGTTGAGGGCGCCAAGTCGCAATCATAACGAACGGGCCCACAAGAAGACCCAAAAACAATATCTCCTGACCGCCGACGGGGAGATCTGCGCCGGCACGGTGATGAGGTATGAGAGTCTTAATCAGGACTTCCGAGACCTGACAGAGGCATTGTGGCCGGGGTCCCCCATCGCAGAAGCCGGACCGCCGCACGTAGGCTTCAACCGAGCGACCCAGCGAGGCGACGCGAACCTAACTAGGCCTGCCAGACGGATCATTCAGAAATACTATGCTTGTGATTTCGAGACGTTCGGATACGATCTGCCATCCTAGATAGCGGGCCGTGTGCGAAATCACTTTCCGTCGACGCCTCCGTCAAACGAGACTCCGTAGATGGCCACGCGCTGAGGCAACCACAGCCTTAGTCATTCTCAGGATGCTGGCGAGCGTCCAAGTGCCCCTAGGGTGGTCTCCTCAGAGTGGCGGCCTGATGATGGAATCTAGGTGCACTGGCGTCTGATTCAACTGATGTAACTGGCTGACCGAAGTTCGTGTAACAAGTTTGTGGCTTGGATGTTCTAGTCCCGCTCACTGCACTATGCTTCGTGCGGAATTGTCTGTCTCATCGAGCGCCCTGTCACTGATGCAACGTTAGAAGGCCCCTGACCATGGCGGAAACAATCGGCAAGCAGCATATCCTCATGCATATCTCTTCTCTCGCTACGAGTGACGGCGGACCGCCGAACGCTGTCGTCAATATCGCCAGTGGACTAGCTAAACGTGGACACGACGTAACAATCGTCTCTCGGGATGAATCCGACGCGACAGTGCACTCGCCGAAGCATCCGAACGTCAGAGTCGTCACGCTCAAGGTCCGGACACACACACGGTTCAATTTCTCAATTCGCTACCTGATGGCAGCGTGGCGTGCGTCCCGCGATGCTACTTTCGTAAGCACCCATGGCTTTTATCAGTTCACTTGCGTAACCGCGTGGATCATTGCTCGGGCTCGTCGAATTCCGTTGGTGGTGCAACCGCACGGAGTTTTCGAGAGTTACCAGGAACAGTCGTCTTCGGCAGCAAAGACCTTATTCATGAAGGTGGTTGGACGTCGCATCCTGAACGATTCGCAGCGATTGATGCTCGCATCGGAATCCGAAGCAGCTGGCGCTCTCGAGTATGTCGAACCCGCGAAGATTGTAGTTGCCGGTCTCGGCGTGGACCCCGCAGACCACGCGGCTGCTCCACAGGTCCGACAAGGCGTGGTCTTCTTGTCGAGAGTTGCGCCTAAGAAGCGCCTCGATCTTCTAGTCGAAGCGATGATACTCGTGAACGAGGGGCGGGACGTGCCGGTGTCGTTAACAATATGTGGGGACGGCGGGGAGAGGTTTGTGGCGGAGATGAAGAGTATGACTGAAGACTTGCCCTGGGTTGAGTGGCGCGGTCAGGTCGCGGGCTCCGGAAAGTCCGCTGCCTTGCTCGGCGCCAGCCTGTACGCCCTTCCGTCAGACAACGAGAACTTTGGTCAAGCAATAGTCGAAGCGATGGCGCATGGAACTCCGGTCATATGCACACGGGCGTGCGGGGCGTCCGCTCATGTGGAACGAGCAAACGCGGGTTGGATAATCGCGGAACCGAGTGAACGGAAACTCGCGGATACGATAGTCGATGCGTTGAGCGATTCTGAACGACTCACGGAGGCCGGGCGAAATGCAGTAGAATACAGCCAACGATATTTGACGTGGGCAAACGTGGCTCGTGTCTGGGAAAGAGAGTGCTGCAGTAATGAGTTCTCGTGAGATATCTGTACTCATCCAACACCCTCACCGCGGTGACGAAATCAGTGGTGTGTTGGTGTATGCAAAGGCGATGGCTGAAGCTCTGAATGAGGACCCAGGGTTCAACTGCGCAGTCCTCTCCACCGCGGACACAAGCTTGAAGCAACAATGGCGGGCGGTCCGCAAGGCTCACGTCGTTCACACAAACAGTACGGCTTTGCCATTGGTGTTATTGTGCAGATTGGCTAGAAAGCCCGTCTTACTGAAACTTCATTATCCGCAGTTTCGTTCTGCACGCGATGAACGCAACCCTGCAACACCGACGTCCCGGATTGTGCGGGAAGTCCGACGAATTCTGGTGGACGCAACTCGTGAGCGCAGCCCCCGCAGTGCATATCTTGGATTAGGTCGGCTCGGATTGAGGCTTATCGGCCTTCATCTTGTGACTCAAGTCGTCGCTTGCAGCCTTGCCCTGGCGCAGAGCACTGAAATCTACCGGACCGTAAGCTTCCTGCCCAACCCCGTGCCAGCGTTGGATGAAATCCCTGGGAGCCGCGAAGTTGATGCTGCCACCTTCTGTTTCGTTGGTCGGTTGGTCAAGGAGAAGGGCCCCCAGTTTCTGCTCGAGGCGGCTAACAACTTGATCGTTGAGGGTGCTGCGGTCCAAGTCGTCATTGCTGGCACGGGACCGTTAGAAGGGGAGCTCCACCGGCGCGTGAGCGAACTCGGCATCGAAGGAAACGTCCAAATGCTTGGGAAGGTGGACCATGAGCAAATTCGATCAATCTACCAGCAGGCGATTGCATTGGTATTTCCCATCGCGTGGGAAGATCCAGCTCCGTATCCCCCGCTTGAGGCGGCTGCTGAAGGTCGCGTGACGGTGGCTTGCGACCGGGGCGGTCTGCCTGAAACGGCGGGGCCGCATGCGTACTACTTTGAGTCCGAAAGCGTCAACGACCTGACCAGAGCAATGAGTGATGTGTTGCGCAATCCTGCAGCCGCTTTGGATCGCGGTGCTATGGCTCGAGAGTATGCCGCCGGTCATTATGCACCATCTGTTTCGTCCTCCCTCCTTGGGCAGACTCTGGCTCGGCTGGCCTAGGCTGGTTCCCCATTAGGAACTGGAAACGAACCCTTTTGGGCTATGCTCGAAACCAGGTTGCCATGCAGGCCCTTGGTTTTTGTGCTGGCCTTGTAGTGATCCGCAACCTGACACAAGCGGATTACGCGGCGTATAGTTTAGCGGTATCTCTACTCGCAGCGATGACCCTACTGGCAGATTCGGGAGTTTCTTCGGCTGCTTTGAGGATTGCTGGCGAGAATGTCGAGTCACCCGCTCATCTGAGAGAGACTGAAGTGTCTGCGCTTGAGACCAGAAAAACTCTGGTGCGCGTCTGTGCGGCGGTTTTCCTACCGTTGGTATTCGCGCTTCAACTGAGGCTCGGTCAAGACATCTGGTCAGCGATTGCGATCGCAGCCGTCGTACAAGTTGCCTTCGTGAGCACACTCCGGGCCAATTTGGTGGCCGCGCTGTTGAGGGTGCAGTATGAGTTCGCCGCCATACAGCGCACTAATTCAGTACTATCGGTTCTTCGGTTGGTGTGGGTGTTGCCGCTGTTTTTATGGCCGCTGGGTATGGTGTGGGCGCTGTTTGCCAACTTGCTTAGCGCCTGGGCACAACAGAGACGAATGCAAACGGCGTTCGAGCGTAGAACGCCGCAAGTTCGGTTGAGCCCGAGCAGAGTTTCAGAGACACAGGTCCGTCTCAAAGAAGCTGTACGGAGGACCTTGCCCGTTAACCTTGGTATCACGCTTCAATCCCAGGCTATCTATCCATTGCTTGCAACACTTGGTGCTGTGACGGCGCTAGCTGAGATATCCGCTATTGCGCGGTTCGCAGTGGTCAGCCAATTGGGAACGTCCATCGTCCTTGGAGTTCTAGATTCGGTGATAGCGCGGTCCTCGAGCAAGACGGCGAGGCTCCGAGTAGCGAGAATTGTGGGGTTCGCGGCCATCTTGTTGATGGGAGTTGCAGCGGCACTGGTCATTGCCAGGGACCCGTTGTTGCGGTTATTGGGCGAGGAATACTCCGACCTAGATATTCCGTTCGCTATTATTATGGTGGGTAGCGCACTGAATGCAACAACCGCCATCTTTGGTGGGTTGAACGCGGCACGGATGTGGATCGGTTACGGTAAGGTGTATCTCGTGGCGCTTACTCTGTGGGCCACAACTGCTATCTTGTTCGTCCCCATTGGAACCACCGTGGGTGCCGCTTGTGTTGTTGCTAGTTCTTTCCTGCCTCGACTTTGTCTCGAGATTATCCGGTTCAGCAGGGGTGACGGTGTCGGAAGTATGTGAGCGTGGGCCTCAAGTGGAGCTCGGCGAGAAGAGCCGCGGGCTGGCGTCCTCTCGATGGATTTTTGCGGATCTCGTCGCGTTCCTAGTGTTGATCTCCTACCTTTCGCTCGGGGGTGCGGTCCAAGTTTTTCCGGCGGAGTTGGCGATCGCTGTCTTCGGGGTAGTGGTGTGTCTTGATCCCAAACTGCGGAGCCTCGTTAGCTCTAGGATGTTCGTCCGGTTGTTGGCGGCTTGCCTTCTGTGGGCTAGCGGGACCTTGGTCTCTGGACTAGCGCAGGGGAACGGCCTTTCGGTCTTGGTCGAGGGGGTCCTTCGGCCCATGGTGGTGGGGTTCGCGGCGATCGCAATGGCGGGCGTAATCAATTCGCCGGCACGGAGGCCGTTGCGCCGCCTGGTCGTAGCGCTTAGCCTCGCAGGCTTTCTCGGCTACTCATTGCAACCATCAACTTTTGCGCGCGATGAGGTCTGGAAATTCGGCGTCGGTCTCGCGGTAACCTTTCTCGTCGTGGGACTCATGTCGAACTTTCGACCGCGAAGCTTTGCTGTTGCCCTTCTGGCGTTAGGCGTGGCGCACTTCCTTTTGGCATATCGGTCGTTAGCTTTAATCTGCGCTGCTGCCGCGTTTGCAGTTTTTCTAATGGTGCGCCACCGAGAGATAGATCGCCGAGCCGATCAAGCTGCCAAGAGATCTAGCTGGCGTCTTGCTGCCCTAGCGACGTTTACCGTTGTGTCGGCGGTGTCGATTGTTTCTCAATACGACCAACTCGCCACATCCGGATACCTGGGGGACAAGCAGCAGCAAAAGGCAATGGCGCTTACTAGCGACACCGGGTCGTCGCTTCTTACAGGTCGCGTCGAATGGCTGGTCAGCGTTTATTCAATTGGCGAGTCTCCGGTGCTCGGGAATGGCACAGGCCTACCGCCTCCCAGAGACGCCGTGGTCTCCGCGTACCACCAGTATCAAGAATGGGGTCTAACGACTGTGGCGACTGCTATTATTTCGGACCCGCCTGCGTATCACTCACAGATTCTTGGCAGCTTGGCCGAGAATGGGGTAGCGGCTATCCCATTTTGGGTCCTGTTTGGGTGGTTGGCCTGGCGTGCCTTTTCAACGGGTTTGATCGATCGGCTGAGTGCCAGCGAGTTGAACGTTGCAATTTTTCTGATGACTCTAACTGCATGGAACTCTCTGTTTAGCCCGTTTGGCTCGGGGCATCGGCTTCTTTTAGCGATCATATTTGGGGTTTTCATCGCCCTCGAGAATCAACGCGAAAGGGGATGTCGTGCCGCTTCCTGAAGTCACAGTTGTCACAATCTCATTTAACCAAGCACAGTTTCTTCCGAGACTTCTTGATAGTATTCATCGGAATCAAGAATGCGAGTTTGAGCATATTGTAGTCGACCCCGGCTCAAATGACGGTTCTAGAGAGTTGCTGCAGTCATACGAGTCCTCGTCGCTGCGCCTTATTTTCGAAGATGATGACGGCCCGGCTAACGGACTGAATAACGGGTTCGAGGGTGTGGGGACCGAATATGTCACCTATTTGAATGCTGACGACGCATACGCTCCTGGGGGCCTCGACACCTTAGTGCAGCACGGCGCGACAGGTGCCGACGTGGTAGTGGGGAATGGTTGGTTGATCGACGAGCGGGATCGCCCGGTCAAGCCGTTGTTCAGCGACCGTTTCTCGCCCTTCAGGTCAGCCGCTGGCTTCGGGACAATTGTTCAGCAGTCCACCCTGTACCGTACGAGTTCTTTGCCTGGACCGCGACCTTTCAATGAACAGTCCCGTTATACTTGGGATGTTGATTTACTTTGCGCCCTCAGTTCCTGTTCATTCGCCTACATCCCCGAGGTGGTCGCATACTTTCGGCTGTACGAGGGAACGGTAACAGGAACACCCGAGAACCGTGACGCGATTGCAGACGAACGGCGCAAACTCATGGTCGGTCAATTGGGTAAGGAACGTGAAGCGTTGGCTCGAGTTGTCAAGCCTGGAGCCAGGGCCGTGAAACGATTGAGAACCATTAAACGGGAGCGACTAGATCGCCCCACGTTCCCGGGTTGGGGTGAAACGAATGACCAAGCGCGTGGTTCTTTCTAACGGGTTCGGTCAGTTTCATCTAGCCATTCTTGGCCGGTTGCTTGAGCGTAACGGAATGCTTGAAGCGTTTTTGACCGGGACATACTTGAACCCGAGGCAGGCCCGCTTGGCAGCCCTGCTGGGAGCCCGCGGCCGGCGGGCCAGTGAGCGCAGTGTGGGCATCCCCGATGACTTGGTAACTGCGATGAATGCGGCCGAGGGGCTCCATCAGGTTGCTCACGTGCTCGCAAAGCGTTTGGGAGATGGTTACTTTCACAAGTTCGAGGCGCAATCTTTCAAGAGTTATTCGCGATCTGCAGATCGCGTCCTTGGCGGACTTGACGGGAAATGCGATACCAGCCGAATCTACCATTTCCGGGCGGGGTTCGGGGGTGATTCAGTCGTCGCCGCAAGGAACCGCGGAATGTTAACGGTGTGTGACCATTCGATTGCGGACCCCCGCGAGTTGGCAATTGTTCTCAACGACCCATTGTTGCCTGGGCGGGGAATCTGGCCTTCGGTTTTGCGTGACATAGAGACTGCAGATCGTGTTCTCGTGAATTCTGGCTATGTCCGCGAATCTCTTGTGGCGCACGGGGTTAGCTTGGATCGCATATTCGTGGCCCATACGCCAGTGGAAATGGATTTGCTTCGGCACTTTGAGGTGCCCGAGCGTTCTGAGAATGCTCGGGTATCCGTTCTTTTCGCAGGTACTCTGGAATATCGAAAGGGTGTCGACACCTATCTTTCCGCGGCACGGGCAATGGGCGAGTCGGGGCTTGAGTGGGGGCTGGTCGGAGACTGGAGTGCCGGAGCAGAGCAAGGCGCTGCAGTTCCAAGCTTTATGACGCATCGTGGGAAGTTGCCGCGCAGGCTTTTGATGAAGACGTTGGCTTCCACGGACGTTTTCGTTTTTCCGTCTCGAGCTGAGGGGTCTGCGCGCATAGTTGCTGAGGCGCTCGCGGCGGGCTGCTGGGTTGTGACGACCAGAGAGGCCGGTTCGGTCGTTCGTGACGGCGTTGACGGGCAGATTGTTTCGGCAAATGACCCAGACGCTGTTCGTAGGGCCATATCTATGTATGTCAAGTCGCCGAGCTTGCGTCTGGCGAAGCGTAGGCGGGAGTCTGCCGCATATGCCCAGGCGTCTTTGAGTGAGGACGCCTACCTGGGGTCGGTCGTGTCGGCCTACGAAACTTCAGTTTGACGGTGCATATGTAGGCCCGTCGTGTGCGGAGGGCGAATGTCGGTCGAAGATGCGCACGCCGGCCTGTCGGCAGGTTATCCTCGGCTAGGTCAACTATTTCAAGGAGCGAAGGCTTTATGCGGGCACTCATCACGGGTATCACGGGGCAGGACGGTTCTTATCTTGCTGAGCTTCTGCTCGGTAAAGGTTATGAAGTTCACGGACTAATTCGGAGGGCCTCGACTTTCAATACCGGTCGCATTGATCACCTGTATCAGGACCCCCATGCAGATGGTGCAAAGTTGTTTCTGCATTACGGGGATCTCTCGGATGGGGCTCGCTTGGTGACACTCTTGCATGAGATCAATCCGGACGAGGTGTACAACCTGGGCGCTCAGTCCCATGTCCGTGTGAGTTTCGACGAGCCCGAACACACGGGAGACACCACTGGTATTGGCGCGATGCGACTCCTCGAGGCCGTTCGCCTCGCCGGGGTCAATTGCAAGTACTACCAGGCGTCGAGCTCGGAGATGTTCGGGGCTACCCCGCCGCCGCAGAACGAGGAGACACCCTTCTATCCGCGGTCGCCCTACGGGGCTGCCAAGGTGTACGCCTATTGGGTAACCCGGAACTACCGCGAGGGGTATGGGATGTTCGCCACCAATGGCATCCTTTTCAACCACGAGTCGCCCCGACGGGGCGAGACGTTCGTGACTCGCAAGATCACACGAGCGGTCGCGCGGATCAAGGCCGGCCTCGACCAGCACGTCTACCTCGGCAACCTCGACGCGATTCGCGACTGGGGCTACGCACCCGAGTACGTCGAGGGGATGTGGCGGATGCTGCAGGCCGATGAGCCGGACGACTTCGTGCTGGCCACCGGCGGCAACTTCACGGTGCGCGACTTCGTCGTGACCGCCTTCGAGCACGCCGGGATGGACTGGGAGAAGTACGTCCGGTTCGACGAGCGCTACCTGCGGCCGACCGAGGTCGACGCCCTGGTGGGCGATGCTTCGAAGGCTCACGAGAAGCTCGGCTGGAAGGCCGAGGTGCAGACCGACGAGCTGGCTCGCATCATGGTGGACGCCGACATCGAGGCGCTTGAGCACGAGGGCCGGCCCTGGTACGACAAGGTCGGCCTTCCGAACTGGCCTGTCGTCGGCGCGCCCGGGATCACTGGTGTCTGAGGCCAGCAGCGTCGGCCCCCTGGACCGCTCGGCACGCACCTACATCGCCGGCCACCGAGGTCTCGTGGGGTCCGCCATCTGGCGACGGATGGAGGCGGCGGGGTTCGAATCGCTGGTTGGCCGTTCGTCGAGCGAGCTCGACCTGCGCGACCGCAACGCGGTCTTCGAGTTCTTCGCAGCCGAGCAGCCGCAGCACGTCGTGCTCGCGGCGGCCAAGGTGGGTGGGATCCTCGCCAACAGCACCTACCCGGTCGACTTCCTCTCCGAGAATCTACGCATCCAGACCAACGTCATGGACGCGGCGCTGGAGACGGGCGTCGAGCGTCTGCTGTTCCTCGGGTCCTCCTGCATTTACCCCAAGCTGGCGCCGCAGCCCATCACCGAGGACTCGCTGCTCACCGGCCATCTCGAACCCACGAACGACGCCTACGCCATCGCCAAGATCGCTGGCATCCTCGGGGTCCAGGCTGTGCGGAAGCAGCACGGCCTGCCTTGGATCTCGGCGATGCCCACGAACCTCTACGGACCGGGCGACAACTTCTCGCCGACCGGGAGCCACGTGCTGCCGGCCCTGATCCGCCGCTATGACGAGACAGTGCGCTCGGGGACTGACCGGGTCACCAACTGGGGGACAGGCTCGCCGCGGCGCGAGTTCCTGCACGTCGACGACATGGCCGACGCCTGCCTCTTCCTGCTCGACCACTACGACGGTCCGGAGCAGGTCAACGTCGGCACCGGCAAGGACACCACCATCAGAGAGATCGCCGAGACTATCGCCGAGGTGACCGGATTCGCCGGCACGACCGAATGGGACACCTCGAAGCCGGATGGCACGCCGCAGAAGCTGCTGGACGTCACCAAGCTGCGTGAGGCCGGCTGGGAGGCACAGATCGGGCTCCGCGAAGGGCTCGAGTCCACGGTGCGATGGTACCGCGACAACGCCGATCGGCTCCGCGAGGCCGGCTGAGTTGCAGCCGCACCAACGAGAAGAGGCCGCCGGCTGAGCGCTGGCGGCCTCTCTTCGTGCCGAGCGCAGGTCAGTAGGCCCCGCGGCTGCTCACGACAGCGCTGAGGGTCTTCGTCAGGATCGAGACGTCCTGCAGCATCGACCAGTTGTCGACGTAGTAGAGGTCGAGCCTGATCGCCTCGTTCCAGGACAGGTCGGAACGCCCCGAGACCTGCCACAGGCCGGTCATCCCGGGGCGCACGTGCAGGCGGCGGCTGGCGTCGTCGTCGTACGTCTCGACCTCGCTGGGCAGTGGGGGGCGCGGGCCGACCAGGCTCATGTCTCCGCGCAGCACGTTGAAGAGCTGGGGCAGCTCGTCGATCGAGAAGCGTCGGAGCCACTTGCCGGGGCCGGTGATGCGCGGGTCGTCCTTGAGCTTGAAGAGGCCGCTGTCGTGGCCGGACTCCTCGCGCAGCTGCGCCAGCCGTACTTCGGCGTCGATCACCATGGTGCGAAACTTCAGGCAGCTGAAGTTCTGCCCGTCCTTGCCGACGCGGGTCTGGCGGAAGAAGACCGGGCCACGGTCGTGCAGCTTGACCCGCAACGAGGCCGCGACGAAGAGCGGTGTGAAGGCGAGGATGAGGGCTGAGGACCCCAGCAGGTCGAAGGTGCGCTTGCCCCAGCGCGACGCGTCCAACCACGTGGGCGGCTCGATGTGCATCAGCGGCAGACCGCCGACGGGTCGGATCTTGATGCGCTCGTTGGAGATGTCGGTGACGCTCGGCGCGATCACGACCTGGATCGACTCGTGCTCGAGGTCCCAGACCGCCTGGCGGAACTGCGACGACGAGCCGACGGCGCCGCCGGCGAAGAAGATCGAGTCGGCGTTGTAGGCCTTCGCCAGGGTCGTGGCCTCGTTGGCGTTGCCGACCACCGGCACCCCGGTGGCGGTCTCCTCGCTGAGGTCGTACTCGGGGGTCAGCGCGCCGATGACCTCGTAGCCCAGCCAGGGCTCACGGCCCAGCACCCGGGCGACCTCGTCGATGTGGGAGCGCGAGCCGGCGATGAGCACCCGGTGGCGGAGCAGGCCGCGGCGCCGCGCGCTGTGCAACGCACGGCGCAACGCCATCCGGCCCAGGATGAGGGCTGGAACACCGAATCCGTAGGCTAGGAGGAAGAAACCGCGAGACAGGTCGAAGCGGGCTAGGTAGCAGGCGACACCGGTGAAACCGGCCGCCAGAAGACTGGCGTCAAGGACTCGGCGGTACTCGTCGGTGCCGGCGCCAAAAACGTCGCGGTGGTAACCGCCGAGAAGAGCGATCGTAACGATCCAGCCCACGATCATGAGGGGACCAGCAACGACGAGCTGGTCCTCGACCTGGGCCGATGAGGCGAAGACATCAAGCTCGCGTCGTCCGACGATGGCGACAAGACCTACGACGGCCATCAAGGCGGCATCGATGAGCAGCGCCGAGGCCGGCAGGTAGCGGAGCATGCGACTGGGGGTGGCGGTCGCGACGGACTGTGTGTGCTCGGACGTGGTAGTCACGCCAACTCCCCATGCTGCTGTTGAAACGACGGCTGATCGCCGGAGACGCGCTGACTTTACTCGCTTCGGCGCGGCGGTGCATATCGCGGAGATGAACCGGATGTAAATTGCGCGACCACTCTGGACCGGCCACCGTGTGGACCTTGGAGGGCCGGGAAGCCGGTGCGCCGTACGCTCACCGCCGTGAGCGAGGAGACCCCCGACCTGCTGGTGACCCGGACCGACGGTGTGGTGGAGGTGACCTTCGACCGGCCGCACCGCCACAATGCCTTCACCCGCGACATGTACGCGGCGCTGAAGGACCTCTGCGCCGAGCTGCGCGAGAGCGCCGACGTGCGGGTCCTGGTCCTGCGCGGGGCCGGCGGTCGGGCGTTCGCGGCCGGCAACGAGATCTCCGACTTTCTCGAGCAGGACCCGGTCGCCTACGAGGACTGGATCCGCGAGCTGCTCGAGTCGCTCTTCGCTCTGCCCCAGGTGACCATTGCCGCGATCGACGGCGTCTGCGTCGGTGGGGGACTGGCCGTGGCCACACACTGCGACCTGCGGATCGCCTCGGCCGGCTCCCGCTTCGGTTACCCGATCGCCCGCACCCTCGGCAACGCCCTGGCCGCCTCCATCGTCTACCGCTGCGCCACGGTCTTCGGGGAGCCGATCACGCGCGAGATGCTGCTGGCCTCCCGGCTCGTCGGCGCCGACCGGGCGTACGCGGTGGGCGCGTTGATGGCCGTGACCGAGGACCTGGACGCCGAGCTCACCATCCTCCTCGACGGGCTGCGTGCTGCCTCGCCCGTGACGCTGCGGGCCACCAAGGGCCAGCTGCTCGACCGCGCTCGCCGGCTCGAGGCCTCGCCCGCCGGCGACACCGACCTGCTGCGCGAGGTCTACACGGGCCCCGACTTCGCAGAGGGCGTGCGCGCGTTCCTGGCCAAGGATAAGCCGGCCTTCGGCTCCTGAGCCGGCCGGTCACCCCACCCTGCGCGATGTGGCAAAGAACCACCCTGAGACAGTAGGGCCGCGTCGACGCGCCGGTCGGCGTGCAGCCCTGGGGGATGGAGTAGGCCCATGCGAGTCCTGATCGGTGCTCAGAGCAACGACGACGTCAGTGACGACGACCTGACGAACCTCTACGCAGCCGAGGCGAGCGCGGCGAAGCCGTGGATGCGCTGCAACATGGTCAGCACCGTCGACGGCTCCGCGACTGGTGCGGCAGGTGACTCCGGTTCGATCAACAACGACGCCGACGGCCGGGTCTTCCGGGTGCTGCGCGGCCTCGCCGACGTGATCGTCGTGGGCGCCGGCACCGCCAAGGCCGAGGCCTACGGGCCCGCCGACGTGCCGATCGTGCTGGTCAGCCGCAAGGCGCAGGTGCCCGAGTCGCTGCGTGACGCGCCCGCCGGCTCGGTCTACCTGGCCACCTGCTCGCGCTCCGACGGCGTCGACGCCGCCCGCGAGATGCTCGGCGAGGAGCACGTGCTGACGCTCGGGTCACACCGCGTCGACCTGGCGCTGCTGAAGAAGGAACTCGCCGACCGCGGCTGGGTGCACCAGCTCTGCGAGGGCGGCCCGCACCTGCTGCGCGACCTGGTCTTCCAGGGCTGCGTCGACGAGCTGACCGCCACCACCGTGCCGCAGATCGTGGGCGGTGGCTATGGCCGGATCACCGAGGGTGCGCCGGTCGAGACTGAGCTCGACCTGACCCTTCTCCTCGAGGACCACGGCACACTGCTCGGACGCTGGCGCGTCAAGAACTGATCAAGCACACTGACGATCGGCTCCGGACGGTCCTCGGGGGAGCCACCACCTCGACGAGACGGACCTCATGACTCGCTCCCGCCTGGCCGTGCTGGCCGCCACTGCGTTGGCCGCCGGCTTGTTGCCCGCACTCTCCACCACCGGCTCCGCCGTTGCTGCGCCCACCACCCTGCGCTCCACGGCCGACGGTGACGACATCTTCTCGGTCCTGCCCGACTTCGAGCCCAGCGGCGACCGGGTGCGCGTCGAGGCCGAGGACTTCGCCGCGGTGCGCATCGACCTGCGGGCCGCGCGGGCCGCGCTGACCAGCGCGCCCAAGCGGGCCGCCGCACGCGGCGAGGTCTTCGAGCTGCCAACCCCCGAGGGCGAGGCCGAGCGCTTCCGCGTGCATCGCACCACCGTGATGGAGTCGGCACTGGCCGCCGCGCACCCCGAGCTGCGCAGCTACGCCGGGCAGTCGCTCGACACCCCTGGGCGCAGCGTCGTGCTCGACGTGACCCCGCTGGGCCTGCACGCCTCGGTGCGTGGACCTGGCGGCGACTACCTGGTCGACCCGGCGTACGACAAGGCCGGCACGACCGCCCACCTGAGCTACTACGCCAAGGACGCTGCCACCCCGGTGCCCGACCTGCTCGAGCAGGAGGAGCCGCGCGAGATCGCGCCGCGCATCGGCACCGACAACGCCGACCCCGAGGCCGGCGAGCTGGTCACCCGGCGCACCTACCGGATCGCGATCGCCAACGACCCGTCGTACGCGGACTACTTCGGCACCGACAACGTCCTGGCCGAGAAGTTCACGCTGATCAACCGGGTCAACCAGGTCTACAACGACGACCTCGGCATCCGGATGGTGCTCATCGACGACACCGAGGGCCTGAACTTCGACACCGAGGCCAAGGCCCAGGGCGCCGACGGGCCGTGCGGCTCCGCGCCCTGCTTCGACCCGCCGGTCGGGGACGACCCGGAGGCCGACGACTACGTGCCCGGGATGCTCGAGTTCTGCAGTCCCGGTGCGCTGGGCCGGATGCGCACCGTGCTCGGCCAGGTCGTCGGCGCCGACGCCTACGACGTGGGCCACCTGGTGCTCGGCGTCAACGGCGGCGGTGTCGCCTACCTCGGCGTCGTGGGCCAGGACTATTCCTCGGGCGGTTGCACCGGCCTACCCGAGCCGCGCGGCGACTTCTTCGCCATCGACTACGTGGCCCACGAGATCGGCCACCAGTTCGCGGCCAACCACACGTTCAACGGCACCCAGGGCGCGTGCGGCGGCAACATCGCCGACGCCTCCGTCGAGCCCGGCTCCGGCTCGTCGGTGATGGCCTACGCCGGCATCTGCGGAACCGACGACCTGCAGCCGCACACCGACCCTTACTTCTCGCAGCTCACCGTCGAGGAGGTCACCTCGTTCGTGACCGAGCGGGTGCGCAGCGGCTACGAGGTGCAGACGGTCTCGCTGCGGGGCTTCGACAGCCCGGGCGACAGCCTCGAGATCAGCTTCGGCGACGAGTCGCGCACCGTGACCCGTGGCGAGAACTACAACCGCGCCGGAGTCGAGGCGGCCGTCGAGGCCGTCACCGACGTGGACGTGCGGATCGCTCGTTGGGGCTACGACGCCTACGGCGACTTCAGCCAGGCCATCGCCAACCCCGGTGTGCCCAGCGAAGCCGGCTTCCAGGTGATCTTCAACGACGAGCTCGACCCCTTCGGCAGCGGCAACGGCGAGCGCAAGAACTACACCTCGCTGGCCGTGACCGGCAGCGCGGGTGTGACCGCCTTCGTCGGCGAGACCGCCAAGGGCGGCCCCGCTGCCAACCGGGGCGACCAGATCGCGGTGACCGCCAACCACAAGCCGGTCGTCAAGGCCGGGCGCAACCGGGTCATCCCGGCACGCACCCCCTTCGAGCTCTCCGGACGGGCCACCGACGAGGACGGCGACGACCTGACCTTCCTGTGGGAGCAGGACAACACCGGCCTGGGCACCGCCCTGACCAGCAACCGCAAGATCTTCGGCCCGCTCTTCCGGGTCTTCAGCGACAACGCGGTCGTCACCGACGAGGCGGCCCTGCTCAGCCCCTCACCCGGCCAGAACAGCGCCGACAGCAGCGCCAAGCGCAGCTTCCCCGACCTGCGCCAGGTGATGCGGGGCGCCACCAACGCCAAGACGGGGTCCTGCCCGACGCCTCGGATCGACACTGAGGAGGAGGAAGAGGCCAAGACCGTCATCGTCACCGACCGTGAGCTGGACTGCTTCTCGGAGTTCCTGCCCACCCGCGACTACCGCGGCACCGCGTCGGAGAACAACCACAAGCTCGTCTTCCGCCTCACCGCCCGCGACGGCTTCACCGAGGGCGGCGGCAGCTCCTACGACGACGTCAAGCTGCGGATGAAGAAGAAGGCCGGACCGTTCCTGGTCAAGACCCAGGACGACGGCCGGACCCTCCAGGGCGGCAAGAAGGTGCGCGTGGCGTGGGACGTCGCTCGCACCCGCTCGCTGGCCAAGAACGTGCGCGTCAAGCTCACCACCGACGGTGGCGAGACCTGGAGCAACGTCGCTCGCAAGACGAAGAACGACGGTGCTGTGCGGGTCCGGCTGCCGAAGGTCACCTCGGACGACGCGTGGTTCAAGATCGAGGCGCTCGGCAACATCTTCTACGACACCAATGACGAGGCGTTCTCGATCAAGTAGGTCTGCCCGGGGTCCGTGGGTGAGGTCGGCGCCTTGCTCACGGGGTCTCGGCTGGCGCTCCTCGCTGCTCGACCAACGGTGGGGGCGTTTGCCTACCCTGGAGGAGTGAGCACCTCGACCTCGACCCGCACCTCCACCTGGCCGACCGCTGCCGTGGCATCGATCGGGTTCGTGGCGCTGCTGTGGGTCGTGGAGATCGCCGACCAGCTCACACCGGGCGCGACGCTCGACGACAACGGCATCCGCCCGCGCACCGACGAGGGCCTCGTCGGGGTGCTGCTGGCACCCCTGCTGCACGGCGGCTGGCCGCACCTGGTCAGCAACTCCGGCCTCGCGCTGCTGCTGCTCTTCCTGGTGCTGGTCGGCGACGTCCGGCGCGGGCTGCTGGCCACCGGCATCGTGTGGGTCGTGGCCGGCCTGGGCACCTGGCTGATCGCCGGTGCCGGCACCAGCCACATCGGCGCCTCCGGGCTGGTCTTCGGCTGGCTGACCTACCTCGTGCTGCGCGGCTTCTTCGCCCGACGACCCGGACAGATCGTGCTCGGCATCGTGCTGTTCCTGATGTACGGCTCGATCCTGTGGGGAGTGCTGCCCGGCCAGCCCGGCCTCTCCTGGCAGGGGCACCTCTTCGGCGCCGTCGGCGGCGTGCTGGCCGCCCGAGCGCTCGCCGAGCGCCGATCTCGCCCGGCCTGAGGTCTGACTAGGCGGGGACCGACACGATCTTGCTGTCGATGGTCCGGACGACCTGGGGGTCGAGGTCGACGACGCCGTGGTCGGCGCGGGCATGGGCGCCCACCTCAGCCATCAGCTGCTCGCGCGAGGTGGAGGTGAAGCGGGACGTGCAGCCGGGCATGACGTCGCCGCAGGCGAGGGAGAACTTCATGAGCGTGATCCTTCCGAGGGTGATCAGGTAGTGGGGAGGGTACTGGGTGCCAGGGGGACGTGGACCCAGAAGTGGGTGTGCCCGTCGTCCTGCTCGACACCGATGGAGCCGCCCTGCGCCACGGCCAGGGCTCGCGCGAGGTAGAGCCCGATGGTGATGCCGGTGGCGTCGTCGTTGGCGTCGAAGGGCTCGAAGAGCAGCTGCAGCTGCGACGGCGGGATCGGCGGGCCGGTGCGGACCACGCGCAGCTCCTGCCACGGCCCCACCTCGGAGACCTCGAGCACCACGCTCCCCGGGTCGGGAGGCAGGTGGGCTGCCGCCCAGAGGTCGCGCAGCACCAGCCGCATCAGCTCGGGGTCGACCGCCAGCGGGCCGGGCGTCTGCGTGGGTGCGGCCGGCGCAGGGCTCAGGCCCTCGGTGAGGTCGGCCAGCTCCACCGGCTCCACGTTGGCCCGCAGCCGCCCCAACGACGCGGTCGCCAGGAGCTAGACGTCGCGGCTGCGCTCGGCGAGCCGGTGCAGCGCTGCGTCGAGCTTCTCCACGGTGCGCGCCATCATCGACGGCGGGACGTCGCCCTCGGCCAGCAACGCGACCCAGCCCTGGGCCGTGGTCAGCGGCGTACGGGTCTCGTGCGCGAACGCGGCCAGGAACCGGTCACGGTGCGCGGCCGCGTCGGCGACCGGGGTGTTGGTGACCTGGGCGCTCCCGGCGTCGACGAAGGCGCGCACCCACCGGTGCAGCACCGCCACGTCGACCGACGAGCGTCGCGCGACCTCGGACGCCGGGTCGCCGCCGAGGACGGCCAGCACCGCCTCGACCCGGGAGTCCGGCGCCGCGTCGCCCCGGACAAGCCTCGGTCTGTCCATCACTCGGCCCTCGAACTGATCATGGAGCATGATGGCGCGCCGGCAGCCGGGCGCCGGCACCGGCCGGCTCCCCTCTGCATCGAGCGCCCGGCCGACTCAGTCGGGGCGGGCCATCCGGATCCCCTCGGCGACGGCGCCGATCGTCCCGACGAAGAAGCCGGCGGCGAGCAGGACGCCGCCGACGACCACGATGGCGGTGTCGCCGTCATCGGCGTTGACCCACGTGGCGAGCCCGCCCGCGACCAGCCCGAGACCGACCACGATGTAGAGGAGTGCACCGACGTCCCACTCCTTGGCTGTGCCGGTGCTGCGCCAGTCGAGGTCGGTGTCGCCGCAGACCGGGCAGGTCTCGGCCCTGTCGGGCGCCTCGTGACCGCGGGAGCACTGCCAGGACCAGTTCGACGCCATGGGAGGACTCCAGCGGACGTCCTGGTCTCGGTCAACCGCTCGGTGCTGCCGCCTCGGGTGTTTCCGGCGGCTGACTATCGTTCGGGGCGTGATGAGCCCCGGGGTCAAGGTCGCGCTGGTGCCGGGGGTGCTCGCGCTGCTGCCGGCGTACGCCGGGCGGGTCGATCCCGTCGCTGAGCTGCGGGCTGTGTGTGTGGCTGCGGTGGAGTGGCTGGGGGAGGACGTCGCTGTGGTGGCTGATCCGCAGGGGTTGCGGGTGGCTGAGGCGCTGGGGGTGTCACCGGGTCTCGGCGACGCTCGTCGCCAGGGCTCCTCGCTGCTCGACCAACGGGGTGGGGGGCCGGGCGGTGGTTTCGAGACGGTTGCTAGCGCAACCTCCTCAACCAACGTCGGTGCGGCCTCCTCAACCAGCGTCGGTGCGTCGTCGGTGTTGGTGGTGGCGAACGGGTCGGCTCGGCGGTCGGAGAAGGCCCCGGGGCACCTCGACGAGCGGGCGGCGGCGTACGACTCGGAGCTCGAGAAGGCGCTGCGGGCCGGGGACGTCGGGGCGCTGCGGGCGCTCGACCCGGGCTTGGCCCAGGAGCTGATGGTCGGCAACGTCGCCGGGTTCTCGCGGCTCGGGGAGCTGCTGAGCCCCGGCCTGGCGCCCGAGGTGGACTACGCCGACGACCCGTTCGGGGTCCAGTATTGGGTGATGCGCTGGAGCCTGCCCGCGTGATCGCCACCGCGCGGTGGGACGACTGGTCGCTGGCCGAGCTTGTCGAAGCCAAGGGCGAGCACCGGGTCAGCCTGGTGGTGCCCGCGCGCAACGAGGAGGGCACCGTCGGGGAGGTGGTGGCCCGCACCCGCGAGGCGCTGATGGAGACCGTCGCGCTCGTCGACGAGCTGGTGGTCATCGACTCCGACTCCACCGACACCACCTTCGCCGTCGCCACCGACGCGGGCGCCTCGGTGCACCGCTCCCGGGAGGTGCGCCCCGACCTGGGCAGCCACCCCGGCAAGGGCGAGGCGATGTGGAAGTCGCTCTTCGTCACCACCGGTGACCTGATCGTCTTCATGGACGCCGACCTGCTCGACTGGGACACCCACTTCGTGCCCGGCCTGCTCGGCCCGCTGCTCACCCGCCCGCAGGTCTCGCTGGTCAAGGGCTTCTACGAGCGCCCCGGCGCCGACGGCCTGCAGGGCGGGCGGGTCACCGAGCTGGTCGCCCGGCCCTGGCTGGCGCTGCGCCACCCCGAGCTCGCCGGGCTGGTGCAGCCGCTGGCGGGGGAGTGGGCGGTGCGCCGCTCGCTCTTCGAGTCTCTGTCGGTGCCGACCGGCTACGCCGTCGAGCTGGCCGCCCTCGTCGACACCGCCCGGCTGCACGGCGTCGAGGCCATCGCCCAGGTCGACCTCGGGCTGCGCTCGCACCACCAGCAGCCGCTGCTCGACCTCGGCGCGATGGCCACCCAGATCCTGGCCGCGATGCTGGCCCGCGAGCCCGGGGTCGAGCTGCCTGCCGGCTCGCTGGGGGCCGAGGTGGCGCTGCGCCAGTACCGCCCCGGCGAGGGGGGCGCCGAGCCGCGCGAGCGCGGCGTACCGACGCTCGAGCGGCCGCCCGCGCGGGACGTCTGATCGTCAGCGACCAGGGCTGGTCTCGCCGATGACGAGCTCGGGGTCGAACCACCGCGACGACGGCTCGTCGTCGGACTCCACCAGCGCCCGGATCGACCGGGCCATCTCCTCGACGGGCTGGCGCACGGTGGTCAGGGTCGGGTAGGCGAAGGCCGCCGCGCCCACCCCGTCGAAGCCGATCACCCGGAAGTCGCCGGGGACCGAGCAGCCCTGGTGGAGCAGGTGCGAGACCACCCCGACCGCGATCACGTCGGCGGCGGTCACGATCGTCGCGCTCCTCCAGCCGTCGGCCAGCAGGCGGGCGGCGGCCTCGCGGCCCCAGGCCGCCGAGAAGTCGCCCAGCAGCGTCGGGACCTCGGGGGAGAACCAGCGGCGCATGCTGTCGAGGCGCTCGTGGGCCGACGACGACCCCTGCGCGGCGCCCACGTAGACCACCGGGTGCGTGCCGACGTCGATGCACGAGCTGACGTGCTCGTGCACCAGCCGCACACCCTCACGGTTGCTGACGCCGACGTACGACGCCGCCGTGCCCGGCACGTGCCGGTCGAGCTGGATCGTGTGCACCGCGGCGGCCGCGGCCGTGACCGTGGCCTCGCTGAGCTGCTCGTGCACCGGGATCATCACCAGCGCGTCGACCTGCCGGCCCAGGAACGAGCTCACCCCGCGCGCCTCGGTCTCCAGCGACCCGTCGGCGCTGAAGACCAGCAGGTCGATGCCGGGGTCGGAGAAGACCCGCGAGAGCTGCTGGGCCAGGGCCGAGAAGTAGGGGTTCTCCAGGTCGGGCACCACCAGGCCCACCGTCGAGCTGCGGGTCTGGCGCAGCGCCCGCCCGACCAGGTTGACCTGGTAGTTCAGCTGGGCGGCCGCCTCGGTGACCTTGCGCTGCATGGCCGGGTCGACCGCGCGGGTGCCGCTGAGGGTGCGCGAGACGGTGGCCACCGAGACCCCGGCGAGCTGGGCGACGTCGGCCATCGTGGCGGGTCGGCTGGGCGCCACGTGGGGTCTCCTGTCGCTGTGGCTGGCACTGCGACGGTTGCCGCAGAATCTTGGACATCGATTTCCGGACAAGTGTGGACGCTGAGCGACCACCGTGTCTAGAGTCACTCCCATGTCTCGGCAATCGATTACCGACGAGTGGAGAACACCATGAACCGATCCTTCCGCCTGGCGGCCGTCGCGACCGCCGCGACCCTGACCCTGGCCGCGTGCAGCACCGGCAACGAGGAGCCGACCACCGGCGAGGCCGGCGAGGCCGCCGACGAGTGCGTGATCGGCATGACGCAGATCAACCAGACCGCCACGTTCTTCACCCAGATGAACGAGGGCGCCCAGGAGGCCGCCGACGCCGCCGGCTGCGAGCTGCAGATCGCCAACGCCAACAACGACTCCGCCAAGCAGAGCAGCGACATCGAGAACTTCGTCTCGCAGGGCGTCACCGGGCTGATCGTGGTGGCCATCGACGTCAACGGCGTGCTGCCCGCCCTCGACCAGGCCACCCAGCAGGGCATCCGCACCGTCGCCATCGACGCCCAGCTCGACGAGGGCTCGGTCGACACCTTCGTCGGCGTCGACAACGAGGCCGCCGGCGAGGAGGCCGGCCAGTGGGTCGTCGACCAGGGCCTGGCCGACGGTGCGACGTACGGCGTCGTCGACGCGCGCAGCTCCTTCATCCAGAACCAGCGCGAGGACAGCTTCCGCGCCGCCATCGACGACGCCGGCGCCACCTTCACCCAGGCCGTCGACGGCGAGAACGTGCAGGAGCAGGCCGCCACCGCCGCGCAGAACCTGGTCACCGCCCGCCGCGACCTCGACTTCGTCTACACCACCGGCGAGCCCGCCACCGTCGGGGCCGTCGCCGCGCTCGACGCCGACAGCGACACCAAGGTCATCGGCTGGGACCTCACCGCCGAGGTGATCGCCGGCATCGACAGCGGACTGGTCACCGCGGTGATCCAGCAGGACCCGCGCCAGGAGGGCATCGAGGCCGTCAACGAGCTCGCCGCCATCCTTGACGGCGCCGAGCCGCAGGGCTTCATCTCGGTGCCGATCACCATCGTCACCCAGGAGAACGTCGACCCCTACCGCGAGGTCTTCGAGTGACGGCCCCGACCACCGAGACCCGCGACGTCGGGGTCGCCCGCGTCGAGATGCGGGGGATCCGCAAGAGCTTCGGTGCCCTCGACGTGCTGCGCGGCGTCGACCTGACCGTCGGTCGCGGCGAGGTCGTCGGCCTGGTCGGCGACAACGGCGCCGGCAAGTCGACGCTGATGAAGATGCTCGCCGGCGCGGTGATCCCCGACAGCGGCGAGATCCGCGTCGACGGGCAGGCGCTGCGCTCGCCCGGGCCCCGCTCGGCACGCGCCGCGGGCATCGAGATGGTCTACCAGGACCTCGCCCTGTGCAACGACGTCGACGTGGCCGGCAACCTCTTCCTGGGCCGCGAGATCTACCACCCGCTGACCCGGCGCCTCGACCACGCCCGGATGCACGAGGAGGCCGCCAAGGACCTGGCCACCCTGCACATCCGGATCAGCGACACCCGCCAGCTGGTGGCCAACATGTCGGGCGGGCAGCGCCAGGCGATCGCCATCGCCCGCGCCGTCACCTTCGAGCCCAAGGTGCTGGTGCTCGACGAGCCCACCGCCGCCCTGGCCGCCCGGGAGGTCGAGATGACGCTGCAGCTGATCCGCGACGTCTCCCAGCGCGGGGTCAGCGTCGTGCTGATCACCCACCGGCTGCAGGACCTCTTCGAGGTGGCCGACCGGTTCGTGGTCCTCCACGAGGGCGTCAACCACCGCGAGATGGCCCCCGCCGACACCGACCTCGGCGGTCTGGTGACCGCCATGATGGGGAAGTGAGCCCGTGAGCACGCAGACCGACACCCCCGACTCCACCGAGAAGTCCGGCAAGGCCGGCAAGACCGGCGGGCCCGGCCGGCTCGGCCGCCACGAGTTCCTCACCCGCAACTTCGGGGTGCTCTCGATCCTGGCCGTCCTGGTCGTGCTGTTCGTCTTCTTCAGCGTCCAGACCGACGTCTTCCTGACCACCGACAACCTGGTCAACGTCGCCCGCCAGGTCGCGCCCACCGTGATCGTGGCGGTCGCGATGACCTTCGTCATCACCACCGGCAACATCGACCTGTCGGTGGGCTCGACGCTCGGGCTGACCGCGGCGTCGCTGGCGATCTTCGCCGAGAGCCGCAACGCGCTCGTCGCGGTCGCGCTGACCCTCGTGCTCGGCCTGGGCATCGGCATGATCAACGGTGCCCTGACCGCCTACGGCAAGCTGCAGTCCTTCATCGTCACCCTCGCCGCGCTCACCGCGGTGCGCGGGCTGGCGCTGCTGATCACCGACGGCTACAGCACCCCGATCACCTCCGACGTGCTGCTGCCCATCGGCAACGGCAAGCTCGCCGGGCTCTACACCCCCACCTGGATCGCGCTGGTGGTCGTCGCGCTCGGTTGGTACGTCTTCAACCACACCCGTTTCGGGCGCTACGTCGTGGCCACCGGCTCCAACGCCGAGTCGCTGCGACGCGCCGGTGTCGACGTACGCCGCATCCAGCTCGCCGTGCTGACGCTCACCGGGCTGGCCGCCGGCCTGGCCGGTGTCATCACCGCCAGCCGCCTGGCCAGCGGGTCGGCCAACTCCGGCACCCTCTTCGAGCTCGAGGTCATCACCGCGGTGGTGCTCGGCGGCACCGCGCTGATGGGCGGCAAGGGCTCGATCGTCGGCTCCGCGATCGGTGCGCTGACCCTGGGCGTGATCAGCAACGGGCTGGTGCTGCTGCGCGTCGACGTCTACTGGGTGCCCATCACCCAGGGCCTGATCCTGATCGTGGCGATCCTGCTCAACGCCAAGCTCTTCGGCCGGGTCACCGGCCAGCAGGGCTGAGCCGATGACCCCCGTCAAGACCGTCCAGACGGTCCTGGGGCCGGTGCCCGTCGCCGACCTCGGGATCACCCTGAGCCACGAGCACCTGCTCAACGACGTCTCGTCGTGGTGGACCCCGACCACCTCGCGCGGCCTCGACCCCGCGGCGTACGCCGACGCGCCGATCACCGCCGACCTGCTGTGGGACCTGCGCCAGGACCCCTTCGGCAACCGCGCCAACCTGGCCCTCGACGACGTCGAGGCGGCCTGCGAGGAGGTCGCGCGGTTCGCCGCGCTGGGCGGGGCCACCATCGTCGAGACCACCGGCTGGGGGATCGGGCGCGACCTGGCCGGGCTGCGACGGATCGCCGAGCGCACCGGCGTCCACGTGGTCGCCGGCACCGGCTTCTACCTCGAGGACTCCCACCCGGTCGACGTCGAGGCGCTGGGCGCCGACGGCGTCGCCGAGCGCATCCTCGCCGACCTGCGCGAGGGCGAGGACGGGGTGCGCGCCGGCATCATCGGCGAGATCGGCGTCAGCGCCGGCTTCACCCCCGCCGAGCAGGTCAGCCTGCGCGGTGCCCTGCTCGCCCAGGTCGAGACGGGGCTGCCGGTGCAGGTCCACCTGCCCGGCTGGTTCCGGCTCGCCGGCGACGTGCTCGACCTCGTCGAGGCCGTCGGGGCCGACCCCGCCAAGGTCGTGCTGTGCCACATGGGGCCCTCGGGCGCCGACCTCGACTACCAGCGCGCGGTGCTCGAGCGCGGCGCGTGGGTGCAGTACGACATGCTCGGGATGGAGGTCTTCTACGCCGACCAGGGCGTGCAGTGCCCCTCCGACGACGACAACGCCGCCCACCTGGCCCGGCTCGTCGGGCTCGGCCACGGCGACCGGCTGCTGCTGAGCCAGGACGTCTTCGTCAAGTCCCTCCTGCGCCGCCACGGGGGCCCGGGCTACGCCCACCTCCTGCAGTACTTCGTGCCCCGCCTGCACCGCCACGGTGTCGACGAGGCGCAGGTGCTGCGCCTGCTCACCGAGAACCCGCGCCGCCGACCACCACCCTGATCACCACCACGATCACCACCCTGATCACCACCACGAGGAGACACCGTGACCCGCATCCTGCTGGCCGGCGAGAGCTGGATCTCGACCGCGACCCACGTCAAGGGATTCGACGAGTTCTCGAGCACCACCTTCCACACCGGCGCCGACGCGTTCATCGCCGCCGCCGCCACGGAGGGCCTCGAGATCGAGCAGATGTACGCCCACGACGTGCCCGGCTCGTTCCCGCGCACCGTCGAGGCGCTGTCGGCGTACGACGTGGTGATCCTCTCCGACGTCGGCGCCAACAGCTTCGTGCTCTCCCCGGAGGTCTTCCTCGAGGGCAGGCGAACCGACAACCCGCTGCTCGCGCTGGCCGAGTGGACCCGCGGTGGCGGCGGGCTGATGATGGCCGGCGGCTACCTCAGCTTCACCGGCTTCCAGGCCCGCGCCAACTTCGCCCGCACCGCCGTGGCCGACGTGCTGCCGGTGACGATGCTCGACGCCGACGATCGCGTCGAGGCGCCCCAGGGCGTGGCCATGGCGGTCACCGACCCCTCGCACCCGGTCGCCGCCGGCTGGGGCGAGCAGGCCGCCTCGGCGCCGACGCTGCTCGGCTACAACGTGGTGCGCCCCCGCGAGGACGCCACCGTCGTGGCCACCGTCGACGACGACGTGCTGGTGGCCACCCGCGAGGTCGGCGAGGGCCGCTCGCTGGTGTGGACCTCCGACATCGGCCCGCACTGGTGCCCCGAGGACTTCCTGGCCTGGGACGGCTTCGCCCCGCTGGTCGGCGGCATGCTGCGCTGGCTGGCCAAGGCATGAGCGCCGCCACCCCGGTGCCGGTCCTGCTCGACTGCGACCCCGGCCACGACGACGCCGTCGCCATCCTGCTCGCCCTGGGGTCGCCCGGCACCGACCTGATCGGCATCACCACCTGCTTCGGCAACTGCGCCGTCGAGGACGCCACCCGCAACGCCCAGCGGGTGCTGGCGCTGGCCGGGCGCGAGGACGTGCCGGTGGCCGTCGGCGCCGCCGGACCGATGCGCGGCGAGCTGGCGCTGGGCAACTACGTGCACGGGGTCAGCGGCCTCGACGGGCCCGACCTGCCCGAGGCCACCGTCGCCCCGGTCGAGGAGAGCGCCGTGCAGCTGCTGGCCCGCAGCCTCGAGGAGTCGCCCGAGCCGGTCACGGTCGTGGTGACCGGGCCGATGACCAACCTGGGCCACCTGCTCACCGAGCGCCCCGACCTGGCCGACCGCATCCGCGAGCTCGTCTTCATGGGCGGCTCCACCGAGCGCGGCAACCACACGCCGACCGCGGAGTTCAACACCTACGCCGACCCCGAGGCGCTCGACGTGGTGCTCCGCTCGGGCGTGCTGCTGCGGATGGTCGGGCTCAACCTGACCCACCAGGCGCTGGCCACCCCCGCCGTCGTCGAGCGGATGTCGGCGATGCCGCACGAGGTCGGGCGCACCTGCGCGGCCTGGATGGGCTTCTTCGGCGACTCCTACGAGCGGATCTGGGAGTTCGCCGCGCCGCCCGTGCACGACCCGTGCACGATCGCGCCGCTGCTCGACCCCGACGTCATCGAGTGGCGCGAGGCGTTCGTGGCCGTCGAGCTCGACGGCACCTGGACCCGCGGCACCACCGTCGTCGACCTCTACGACCGCTACCCCGAGCACCCCGCCAACGTGCACGTCGCGATGGGGCTCGACGCCGAGCGCTACTGGGACCTGGTGCTCGCGGCGCTCGACCGGCTGGGGACGACGTGAGCGCGGCCAGCGGCCGGGTCTGCGTGGTCGGCTCCTTCAACGAGGACACCACCCTCGGCGTCGCCGCGCTGCCCAGGCCCGGGGAGACCACCCTGACCCGCGGCACCCGGCTGGTCTCGCCCGGCGGCAAGGGCGCCAACCAGGCGGCCGCCGCGGCCGTGCTGGGCGCCCGGGTCAGCATGGTCGGCGCGGTCGGCGACGACGAGCCGGGGGAGCGGGCGCTCGCCGCGCTCACCGACCTCGACGTCGACGTCTCGCCCGTGGCGCGCCGCGACGACCTCGGCACCGGCATCGCCGTGATCACCGTCGACGCCGAGGGCGAGAACACCATCGTCGTCGACCCCGGGGCCAACGCCTCGCTCACCGCGAGCGAGGTCGAGGCCGCCGTCGCGGCCGCCCGGCCCGACGTGCTGCTGCTGCAGCTCGAGGTGCCGGTCGACGCGGTGGCCGCAGCCGTCGCCGCCGCCGACGGCGCCCGGGTGGTGCTCAACCCGGCGCCGATGCCGGCCGACCCCACCCCGGTGCGCGAGCTGCTGGCCGGGGTCGACGTGCTGGTGCCCAACCGCAGCGAGCTGGGCCGGCTGGTGGGCCGGCCCGAGCCGACCGACCCCACCGGGGTCGCGGTCTGCGTCGCGGCGCTCGGCCACCACGGCAGCGTCGTGGTCACCCTCGGCGCCGCCGGTGCGCTGTGCTTCCAGGGCGACGACGCCCCGGTCGCCGTGCCCGGGGTGCCCACCGAGGCCACCGACGCCAGCGGCGCCGGCGACGTCTTCTGCGGCACCCTGGCCCAGCAGCTCGCCGACGGCGCCGACCTCCTCGAGGCGGTACGCCGGGCCAACGCCCTGGCCGCGGCCCACACCGTGCACGCCGGTGCCCGGGTGCGCGCCGACCTGGCCGCCCACTGACGCCCGGCCTGCCGGTGGTCCTCAGGCCGCCGGCAGGCCGTCGGCTGCGAGCAGGTGCAGCGCGGCGCCGGTCGCCAGCACCGCCTCGTCGAAGACCGCGTCGGCGGCGTGGTTGAACGCCTCGTGGCCGGGCACCTGCGCGCCCAGGTAGACCATCGCGCCCGGCCAGCGCTGCAGGAAGTAGGCGAAGTCCTCGATCACCATCGACGGCTCGCTCATCTCCACCACCTCGACCGGCGCGGGGCGCCCGCCGAGCGCGGCGCGCACCCGGTCGACGTACGCCGCGTCGTTGACCACGGCCGGGTAGCCCTCGGTGACGGTGGTGCGCGCCTCGACGCCGACCTCGGCCGCGGTGGCGCTCGCGAGGTCGCGCAGCGCGGTGTGCAGCCGGTCGCGCCGCTCGGGCGAGAGGGTGCGCATCGTGCCGCGCAGGCGCCCGTCGGTGGGGATGACGTTGACGGTGTTGCCGATCAGCGACTCCGTGACCGTGGCGACCAGGTGCTCGTCACGGCGCAGCCCCTCGACGCGCTCGCCCAGGCGCCGGACCAGCTCGCTGGCCGCCACCACCGGGTTGCCGGCCAGGTGCGGCTGGCTGGCGTGGGCCCCCGGGCCGCGGTAGTCGACGCGGAACCAGTCGCCGTACGCCATGAAGGTGCCCGCGCGCAGGTGCACGGTGTGCGCCGGCCAGGTCGCGTGCACGTGGATCGCGAAGGCCTCCGCGTCGTCCACCGCCAGCGCGGCGTGCTGCGCGAGCGTCGGCACCGCGCCCCGGTCGGTCTCCTCGCCGGGCTGGAAGACCAGCACCGTACGCCGCCGGGGCGGCTGCTCGACCAGGCACGACGCGGCGCCCAGCAGCATCGCCATGTGCAGGTCGTGGCCGCAGGCGTGCATCGCGCCGTCGCGCCGCGACGTGTGCGGCAGACCGGTGCGCTCGGTGACCGGCAGCGCGTCCATGTCGGCGCGCAGCACCACCGGGCGCTCGTCGGTCGTGCCCGGCACCTCGACGGTGACGCCGGCGCCCGGGTGCACGGTCGGCTCGAGGCCCAGCTCGCGCAGGGCCGTGGCCAGGTGGTCGTGGGTGTCGGGCAGCTCGAGCCCGACCTCCGGCTCGCGGTGCAGGTGGCGGCGGTGCCCGACCATCCACTCCTGGCGCTCGGCAGCCTGCCGCCAACGGTCCGTCACGGGGCGAGCCTAACGTCGCGCCACGGTGCGGCGGCGCCACGGCTGCGGATGCTGCTCCTAGGGTGACCAGGTGCTCTCGATCACCTACGTCAGCTCGGCCGCCGAGCTGCTCACCGAGCCCCAGCTGCTCGACATGCTGCGAGCGGTCCGCGCCAAGAACCAGGCGCTCGGGCTGACGGGGATGATGCTCTACCGCGACGGCAACATCATCCAGGCCCTCGAGGGCCCTGACGACGCGGTGGTCGAGACCTACGCGAAGATCTGCGCCGACCCGCGCCACCACGGGATCATCGAGCTGCTCCGCGAGAGCATCGCCGAGCGCACCTTCGCCCAGTGGACGATGGGCTTCCGCTACGTCGACGACCTCGATGCGCCCCTCGACGGCTTCAGCGACTTCCTGCGCACACGCACCCCGGGCGCCGGTGAGGCACCCGGCAACGGGCCGATGTGGCTGCTCGGACTGTTCCGCCAGACCATGCGCTGAATCCCCGGGGGGTGAGCGTGGTCCTGGCACACTGGCGACGGTCCCCGGAGCCGGGGCAGCGACAGAGCGAGGAGCCGGGGTGCGGTCGACGGACGAGGACGGGGCCCCGGCGTCGACCTCGAGCGACCGCGGGCGCCAGGCGCCGCACACCGGCGTCCTGCCCAGCGCCGACCTCTTCCGCGCCACCCTCGACGCGGTGCCCGACGCCGTCATCGTCGTCGGCGACGACGGGCTGATCACCGCCGCCAACACCCAGGTCGAGCCGGTCTTCGGCTGGCGCCCCGCCGAGCTCGAGGGCGAGCGGATCGAGGTGCTGGTGCCGCCCCGGCTGCGCCCCACCCACCCCCGGCGCCGCGACGGCTACAGCCACCGGCCGATGGGGCTGCTGCAGCTGCCGGCCTACCGGCGCGACGGGGTGGAGTTCCCCGCCGAGATCTCGCTGGCCTCCGTGCCCTACGGCGACGGTCGGCTCGCGGTCGCCACGGTGCGCGACATCACCGAGCGGCTGCGCCTGGAGGCCGAGGCCGACCGGCTGCGCGACGAGCTGCTGGCCACCGTCACCCACGAGCTGCGCACCCCGCTGACCTCCATCATCGGCTACGCCGAGCTGCTCGACGAGCTCGAGCACGACGCGCTCAGCCCGCTGGGGCGCGACATGCTGGAGCGGATCCGCGCCAACGCCGACCGCGAACTGCGCCTGGTCACCGACCTGCTCACCCTCGCCGTCGGCAACCTCGACCAGATCCGGCTGCGGCTGCAGGACGTCGACGTGCTCGACCTGGCCAGCGAGGTCGTCACCGAGCGGCACCGCGACGCGCGCCGCAAGGGCGTGGCCGTGCACGTGCACGGCGACTCCGAGACGCTGGCCCCGGTGACCGGCGACAAGCACCGGCTCACCCAGGTCGTCGACAACCTCGTCGCCAACGCCGTGAAGTTCACCCCCGCCGGCGGCCACGTCGACGTCACCGTCAGCGCGCTCGCCGACTCCACCGTGATCACCGTCGCCGACACCGGCGCCGGCATCGAGCCGGCGGAGCAGAAGAAGGTCTTCGAGCGGCTCTACCGCAGCCGCAGCGCCACCGCCGACCAGGTGCCCGGCACCGGCCTGGGCCTCGCGCTCGTGCACGGCATCGTCGAGGCGCACCGCGGCAGCGTCGCGCTGACCAGCACCCCCGGCAAGGGCACCACCGTCACCGTGCAGCTGCCGCAGCGCCAGCCCGACGACTGACGCACCCAGGACCGGCGTCACCGTCGGGGCAGCGGGTCGTTGAGGGGGCATGCGTCGCCTCCCAACCGTCCTCGTCGTGCTCCTCACCGCCCTGGGTCTCACCGGCGCCCTCCTGCCCGCCGGTGCGGTGGCGGCCGAGCGCTACCCGGTGCCCTACAACTTCCTGCCCTACGCCCTGCTCGGCGGCGCCCAGAGCGACGCCCCCGGCACCAACGACTGGGACTGCCGACCCAGCCGCCGGCACCCGCGCCCGGTGGTGCTGGTGCACGGCACCTTCGGCAACCGGGCCACCAACTGGCAGACCTACGGGCCGCTGCTGGCCAACGAGGGCTACTGCGTCTTCGCGCTGACTTACGGCGTCGACGACGTCGGCGGGCCGGCGACCGAGGTCTTCGGCGGGATGCGGCGGATGCAGTCGAGCGCCCGTGAGCTCAAGCGCTTCGTCGGCGACGTACGCCGCGCCACCGGGGCCCGCAAGGTCGACCTCGTCGGGCACTCCCAGGGCACCCTGATGCCGAGCTGGTACGTGAAGTTCCTCGGCGGGGCGGAGCACGTCAAGCGCTACGTCTCGATCGCCCCGCTGTGGCACGGCACCGAGGTCGGTGGCGCCGCCGCGCTCGCCGGCAGCGCCTTCGGGATGCCGGTCGACTCCTCCGTGCCCTTCTGCGTGGCCTGCGGGCAGTTCTCGCCCGACTCGCGGTTCCTGCGCAGGATCCGTCGCGGCGGGGTCGCGGTCGAGGGCATCGACTACACCAACATCGTGACCCGTTACGACGAGCTGGTGGTGCCGCACACCTCGGGCATCGAGCGGGGGATGACCAACATCGTCGTGCAGGACGAGTGCGCCACCGACTACGCCGAGCACTTCCAGATCGTCGCCGACCCGGTCGCGGCCGGGCACGTGCTGCACGCCCTCGACCCGCAGCGGCGTACGCCGGTCGGGTGCTCGGTGGTGCTGCCGTTCGTCGGCGGGCCGCCGCCGGCCGGCTGATCTCCGGGCCGGGAACGTGAGGACGCCAGGCCCGGCATCACTGGGGGGTGTGTACACGCCGGGCCTGGCGTCACTAGACCTGTTCCCCGAGGTGGACGTCTCATACATCCCTCCGAGGAAATTCCAGGATTTATCTTTGTGGGGTCCCGACGCGGTGCGAGGGTGGCGGGAATGCGGGGCCGTGCCGCGGAGTTGGGAGAGATCGTGCCCATCGACGACTCACGCCGCGTGTCCATGCTCATCGGCGTGCTCTTCGGGCTCGCCGGGATGGGCTCGGCCGCGGCCGCCGTCGCGCTGCCCGCGCTGGGCCAGGACTTCGGCATCGGCGTCGGCGCCACCGCCTGGACGATCAGCCTCTACGCGCTGATGTTCGCGGTCACCACCGCGCTCTACGGCCGCTTCTCCGACCTCGTCGGCATCCGCACCCCGCTGCTGGTCGGCATCGGCCTGATGACCGGTGGCGCGCTGCTGGCGGCGCTGGCGCCGACGTACGGCGTGCTCCTCTTCGCCCGCCTCGTGCAGGGCGCGGGCGCCGCGGCTGTGCCGACGCTCGGGGTGGCGATCCTCAGCGGCCGCTACGACGGCGCCGTGCGCGGGCTGGCCCTGGGCCGCCTGGCCGGCACCGCGGCTGCCGTGACCAGCCTCGGCCCGCTGCTCGGCGGGTTGACCGAGGCCGCCTTCGGGTGGCGCGCGGTGATGGCGATCCCGATGCTCGGGGCGCTGGTGATCCCGTTCGTGTGGCGGGCGCTGACCACCGAGGGCAGCGGGGCGCGCCTCGACGTGCTCGGCGCGATCCTGGTCGCGCTGACCGCCGCCGGGCTGGTGCTGCTGATCCAGTCGCCGTCGACCGGTCTGGTGATCGCGCTCGTCGGGCTGCTGCTGCTCGGGCTCGGCACCCCGCTGGTGGCGCTGCAGGTGCGGCGCCGGCCCGACGGGTTCCTGCCCCGCGACGTGATCCGCAACCCCGTGGTGGTGCGCTCGGCGCTGGCCGCCGCGGCCGTGCCGGCCGCGTGGTTCGGGCTGCTGATCGCGGTGCCGGCGGTGCTGGTCGGCGAGGCCGGCTGGGAGCCCTGGCAGGTCGGCCTGCTGCTGCTGCCCGCCTCCCTCGTGGCGGTGCTGATGCCGCGGCTGACCGGCCCGCTGCTCACCCGGATCGGGGCGGTGCGCACGCTGGCCATCGGTGCGATCGCCTCGTCGCTGGCGCTGTTCCTCGCCGCGTGGGGCTCCGCCGTGCTCTCCCCGGTGCTGCTCGCCCTGGTCCTGATCCTGGTCACCTTCGCCTTCGGCGCCGGCCAGCCCGCCCTCTCGGCGTCGGTCGGCGAGGCGGTGCAGGTGCACGTGCGCGGTGTCGCCCTCGGCATCGCCACCCTGGTCTTCATGACCGGCGGCTCCGTCGGCTCCGCCATGGTCGGCGGGCTCGGCGGCGTCACCGGGCTGCCGTGGGCGCTGGCGATCCTCGGGGTGCTGCCGCTGCTGGGCATGACCGCGCTGATCCCGATCCTGCGGAGCTCGCCCGAGGCCGTGCTCGCTGACGCCGCGGACTGAGCCGGCCCGTAGTCTCTCGCTCGTGAACCAGGGGGAGGGGGCCGGGCGCGAGGGCGCCCTGACCTACGAGCCCGTCGGCGCGACGCGCGGTGAGCTGCCTGCCGGGTTCGACCACCTGCGCCACTCGCGGGTGGTGGGCCGGGGCAGGCCACAGCTCGAGACCGCCGCTCGGGCGGTGCTGGGCTGGCAGGCGCAGGACCTCCTCGGGTCGAGGGTGCAGCCGGGCGACCGGCCGGCCGCGGAGGGCGACGTCGTCGGGGTGCGGCTCGGCCTGGGGCCGTGGGCGCTCCGCGCCCCCGCGCGCGTGCTCTACGTCGTCGACCAGCCGGACCGGCGGGGGTTCGCCTACGGCACCCTGCCCGGCCACCCGCTCAACGGCGAGGAGGCGTTCGTGGTGCATCTCGAGCCCGACGGCTCGGTGGTCTTCACGGTCACCGCGTACTCCCGCCCCGCGTGGCCGCTGGTCCGGGCCGCCGGGCCCCTGCTGCCGCTCTTCCAGCAGGTGATGGCCCGCCGCTACGCGCGCGCCATCGCCCGGGCGGTGCGCCAGGCCCACCGGGCGGGGTGACGCTCACCGCGACAGCAGCACGTCGCCCAGCAGCCGCACCGACTCGAGCGCCAGCTCGACGTCGAGCCGGTCCTCGAGGCCGCGCGAGCGCAGCTCGAGCGCACGGTCGACCCGGTACTTCACGGTGTTGCGGTGCAGCATCAGCCGTTCCCCCGTGGCCTGGTAGCTGCCGCTGACGAGGAACGTCAGCAGGGTCTCGCGCAGCCGTGCCGCGTTGTCGGTGTCGGCCGCCAGCGGTCCCAGCACGTCGCCCACCCACCCGGCCAGGTCGTGCATGTCGTGCAGCAGCATCGCCACCACGGCCACGGCCCGGTCGCCGTGGGCGGTGACCTGCTGGCCGGTGCTGGCCGCCCGGGCCAGGTCGCGAGCGGCGCCGGCCTGACGGTGGCTGGTGCGGAACCCGGCCGCGCCCCGTCCGGTCTGGCCGAGCGCGACGCGTGCCTGCTCGTGGCGCGTCAGCACGAGCTCGACCACGTCGGCGGCCAGCGGGCTCGCGTCGCCGTTGCGGCCCCACCAGACCCAGGCCGTGCTGCGGTCGACGGCGGTGAAGAGGGCCGCGCTCGACCCGGTGGCCGAGCCCAGCTCGTCGGCGAGCGACTTGAGCGCGTCGGTGTGGTCGACCGCAGGGTTCGCCCCCGCCATCCACACCACCGCCGCGACGTGGTGCTGGTCGAGGCGGTAGCCGGTGCGCTCGGCGAAGTCGTGGTGGGCCCCCGTCGAGTCCTCGAGCACCCGCCGGACCAGGGTCGCAGCGATCGAGGCGCTGCGCTCCTCGACCTGGCGGCGCTCGCCCTCGTGGGCGTCGAGCACGATCCGGGTGATCCAGTCGACGTAGGAGTGCATCCAGCCGGCCAGGTGGTGCAGCAGCCGCAACCGGGTGTCGGGGTCGACGTCGATCTGGCGCACCTCCTCGAAGGCCTGCCCCAGCAGGTCGTCGGACCCGAAGTGGTAGGCCCGGCGCAGGGAGGTGCCGGGCACCCCGCGCTGCGCCAGCCGGATGGCGTACTCGGTGGCGGCCGTGATCGGCTGGACCCGCTCGAGCGGGATGTCGTGGCGCAGCATGTGCAGGATCGTGGCGATGTTGCCCTCCACGCTCGCGTGGAGCATGTCGGTCAGGTCGGGGTCGCCCAGGTCGACGATCGCCTCCTCGATGGCCTCGTTCATGCTCGCGTTGAGGTCGTCGAAGCGGCGCTGCAGACGCTCGCCGACCAGGGCCGTGAGCCGGGCGATCTCCGCTGCCTCGGGAGAGTCCGGCGGCACGGTCCGGCGGTGCGGCACCTGCTCGGTCATGGGGGCTCCGTCCATCGCTGCGCGCTCACGCCCCGAGCCGTGCCAGCGCCGAACGGGCGGCGTTGTAGCCGGCCATCCCGTGCGCGCCCGCGCCCGGCGGTGTGGCCGCCGAGCAGAGGTACACGCCCGGCACCCCGAGGGTGTAGGGGTCCAGGGCCGGACGTGGTCGGAAGACCAGCTGCAGCGCGTCGTTGGCGCCGGTCACCACGTCACCCCCGACGTAGTTGGGGTTGTGCTGCTCCATCTCGAGCGTCGACCGCACGTGCCTGGCCACCACGCGGTCGCGGAAGCCGGGTGCGAACCGTTCGATCTGGGCCTCGAGCGCCGCCGTCGCGTCGCCGGTGAAGCCCGCCGGCACGTGGGCGTAGGCGTAGACGGGGACGGTGTCACCACGCGCACGGGAGGGGTCGGCCACGAACTGCTGGCCCACGAGCACGAACGGCCGCTCGGGCATCCGGCCCCGGTGCACCTCGGACTCCGCGGCGGCCATCTCCTCGAAGCTGCCCCCGACGTGCACGGTGCCCGCCAGCCGGGACTGCTCGTGCTGCCAGGGCACCGCGCCCTCGACGGCGAACTCGACCTTGAACGCGCCCGGCCCGTGCCGGTAGCGGGTCAGGGCCTTGGCGATGCGCCTCGGCATGGCGTCACCGACGATGCGCACCGCGGCGCCCGGAGCGACGTCGAGCATCACGATGTCGGGGGAGTCGAGCTCGGCCAGCGACTCGACCCGCACCCCCGTCTCCACCGTGCCGCCGTGCTCGGCGAGCAGCGAGGTGAGGGCGGTGGCGATCGAGGCCGAGCCGCCGCGGGCCACCGGCCAGCCGTAGCGGTGCGCGGCGGTGCCGAGCGCCACCCCGATGGCCGAGGACACCGGGGAGCCGAAGGGGCGCATCGCGTGTGCGGCGACGCCGCCGAAGAGGCCACGGGCCTCGGCGGAGGACCAGCGGCGAGCGGTCAGCGCCGCCGGTGGCAGGGAGAGCAGCCCGAAGCGGGCGAGCTTGAAGGGGTGCCGCGGCACGTGCAGCATCGGGCGCAGGAAGTCCTCGGCGATGTCGCCGAACTGCTCGCTCAGGTAGCCGAAGACCGAGCGCCACGCCCTCCCGTCGGCGCCGAGCCCGGCCGCGGTGTCCTCCACCGAGCGCCAGGCCACCGCTCCACGACCTCCGTCGAGCGGGTGGGCGTACTGCGCCTGGGGCCACAGCCACTCCAGCCCGTGGCCGGACAGGTCGAAGCGGCGCGAGAAGGGCGTGTCGACCGCGAGCGGGTGGAAGCCCGAGCACTCGTCGTGCAGCAGGCCCGGCACCGTCAGCTCGTTGGTGCGGGTGCCTCCGCCGACGGTGTCGGCGGCCTCGAGCACCCGCACCTGCACGCCCTCGGCGGCGAGGGTGAGGGCGGCAGCGAGCCCGTTGGGCCCGCAGCCGCCCCCCCCGGCGG
>NZ_JBDYKJ010000030.1:0-52192 GCF_040012395.1 Nocardioides sp. 31GB23
CGCTCGTCACTGCTCGACCAACGGCGGTCGTTGGTCGAGCAGCGAGGGCCGAAGGCTCGAGCGACGCCGAGACCCCGTGAGCACACGGCGTACGGCGAGCACGTCGACCAAGGAGGGTCAGGTGCCGTGCCGGCGCTCGCGCAGGGCGTAGGCCCGGATGGCGCGCAGGAAGTCGACGCGACGGAAGTCGGGCCAGTAGGCCTCGCAGAAGTAGAACTCCGAGCGGGCGCTCTGCCACAGCAGGAAGCCGCCGAGGCGCTGCTCGCCGCTGGTGCGGATCACCAGGTCGGGGTCGGGCTGGCCGCGGGTGTAGAGGTGCGAGCCGATCATGTCGACGTCGACGACGGCGGCGAGCTCCTCGATCGAGGTGCCGCGCTCGGCGTGCTCGAGCAGGAGCGAGCGCACCGCGTCGGCGATCTCGCGTCTCCCGCCGTAGGGCACCGCGATGTTGACGAGCATCCCGTCGACGTCGCGGGTGGCCTCCTCTGCCGCCTTGAGCCGCTCGGCGGTCGCGGCGGGCAGCAGGTCGAGCGCCCCCACGGGGTGCAGGCGCCAACGTCGCTGCACCGCCAGCGAGTCGACGGCGTCGCCGATGATCTGCAGCAGCGGCTCGAGCTCGCTCGCGGGCCGGTTGAGGTTGTCGGTCGAGAGCAGCCACAGGGTGACCACCTCGATGCCGACCTCGTCGCACCAGCCCAGCAGCGGCTCGATGTTGGCCGCCCCGGCCCGGTGGCCGTGCGCGGTGTCGTGCCCCACGGCGCGCGCCCAGCGTCGGTTCCCGTCGAGCATCACCCCGATGTGCCGCGGCAGGTTCTCGGGCAGGCGTCGCAGCAGCCGAGCCTCGTACGCCGGGTAGAGCACCCGCCGCACCCCTCGCTTCCAGTCCGCCACCTGCTCAGGCTACGGCCTGGGCGCTGCGACCCGCGCCGGACACGTGATGTTTGCCCCAGCGGGCCGCTCGAGCACCCCACGAGACGGACCGGACCGGTAGATTGTGACGGCATGAGCGCCCACCTCCCCGAGTCGGTCCGTCACGGCGTGGATCACCTGCAGGAGTCGGTGCACCACAAGTTCAACGAGATCAAGCCCAAGCTGCGTGGTTGGCTGCACCTGGGCATCGCCCCGTTGACGCTGGCCGCGGGCATCGTGCTGGTCGCGCTGTCGCCCGACACCACGACGCGCATCGGCTCGGCTGTGTTCACCGGCTCGGCACTGCTGCTCTTCACGGTCTCGGCGATCTACCACACCGGCACCTGGTCACCGCGCACCTGGGCGTTCCTGCGCCGCTTCGACCACTCCAACATCTTCGTGCTGATCGCCGGCTCCTACACCCCGCTCGCGCTGATCCTGCTGCAGGGCACCGAGCGGGTGGTGCTGCTGAGCACCGTGTGGACGTGTGCGGTGCTGGGCGTGCTGTTCCGGGTCTTCTGGACCGATGCCCCGCGCTGGCTCTACACCCCGATCTACATCGCCATGGGCTGGTCGGCGCTCTTCTTCATCCCCGGCTTCATCGACGGCGCCACCTCGCGGCTGGGCACCGGCATGGCCATCGGGGTGCTGGTCCTGATCGCGGCGGGCGGAGTGCTCTACACCCTCGGCGGCGCCGTCTACGGCTTCAAGTTCCCCGACCCCAGCCCGCGGTGGTTCGGCTTCCACGAGGTCTTCCACACCTTCACGATCCTCGCCTTCGTCACCCACTACGTCGGCGTCTCGCTGGCGACGTACTCGCTGCGCTGAGCGGTCTCAGCGCAGCACCGCGACGACCACCACCACCACCGCGGCCGCCGCGACGACGAGGGCGGCCAGGGCCGCCGCGACCCGCGGCGCTCGCGCCACCAGCACCTCCGCCGACCAGGCCAGCACGCTGAGCGCGCCCACCACGACGGTGACGTGCAGCAGGAGCGCCAGACCGGTGCCCAGCACCGCACCGGCCACCCGGAACCGGCCCCAGGCCAGCGCCAGCACCAGCGGCACCACCAGCGCCCCGGCCGCACCCGCCACGAGCTCCGCGGCGAGGGAGCTCTCGGGGATCCACGGCATCCCCGGGGCCAGCGGTCCGCTGCGGTCGAGCAGGTCCCAGGTGGCGCACCAGCCCAGCCAGACGATGATCAGCAGGCTGGCGACCACCGTGAGCCGGTAGCGCCAGCGCTGCCACGCCGGCCACGGCTGGTCGCGTCCGAGCAGCGTGACGAGGGTGACCGCCGACCACGCCAGCCAGCGGCGTACGACGCCGGTGCCGGTGTCGGCCATCGCGTCGCGGAAGACGCGGTCGGCCTCGACCCGGTCGACCACGTGCCCCTCGCTCGAGACGTACGCCGCCGCGCCGTCGTCGGCGGGCCCCACCAGCGCGTCGTGCACCAGCGCCGCGGGCAGGTGGGCGCCGGTGCGCGGCACCAGCCACGTAAGCACGGACGGCACCGACGTCAGGTCGCTGGTGAAGGTGGCCGGGTCGGCCGGGACGAGCAGCTCCCCGAGGTGGCGGTCGTCGTAGGCGATGCGCCGGAGCATCGCCCAGGTCTCCTCGCCGTCGGCGAAGCGCCGCTCGAGCAGCACCCGGGCCGGGGCTCCGCGGTCGGGCGGCTGGGTGGGCGTGCCGCCGTCGTGGAAGCGCCCGCCCTGCCCGCCGACCGGTGCCCTCACCGCTCGACGCCCACCGTCGCGCCCTCCCGGTGGGCCCCCTGCGCCGCTCCCCCCGGGGCCGCGCCGGTGGTCGAGCGGACCACGAGCTCGGTGGCGAGCTCGACGTGGTCGGTGGCCTCGGCGTCCTGCCGTGGGTCCATCAGCCTCAGCACGTGCTGGGCCGCCACCCGGCCCTGGTCGAGGACCGGTTGGCGCATCGTGGTGAGGTCGAAGAGCGCGGCCATCTCGTGGTCGTCGACCCCGACGACCGAGAGGTCCTCGGGCACCCGCAGCCCCTCGCGCCGCGCGGCCCGCAGCACGCCGAAGGCCATCTCGTCGGAGGCGCAGAAGACCGCCGTGGGCCGCGGCGAGAGGGCCAGCAGCCGGTGCCCCGCGGTCGTCCCGCCCTCGAGCGTGAAGCCGCCCTCGAGCTCGAGGTCGGGGTCGGGGTCGATCCCGGCGTCGCGCAGCGTGTCACGGTAGCCGCGCACCCGGGCCCGCGGCGTGGCCAGGCTCAGGCTCGCGTCGTTGAGCATGCCGACGTAGGCGATGCGGCGGTGCCCCAGCTCGAGCAGGTGCTCCACCGCGGTGCGCGCGACCAGCTCGTCGTCGACGCGCACGCTGGGCCACTGCGCCACCCGGGCGCCCACCGTGACCACCGGCATCCCCTGGTTGCTGAGCCAGTGCACCTCCTGGGGCGTGGGGCCCAGCCCGACGATGAGCATGGCGTCGACGCGCTTGGTCAGCAGGTGGGTGCCGAGCACCCGCCGTCGCGCCTCCTCGTCGTCGTCGAGGTTGTAGAGCAGCACGTCGTACCCGCGCTCGCGCAGCACCTGCTCGGCACCGGAGATCACGGTGGCGAAGAACCAGCGGGTCACGAAGAGCACCACGATCGCCACGGTGCGGGTCTGGCCGCCGCTGGCCAGGCCGACCGCGTGCGGGGACGGCACGTAGCCCAGGCGCACGGCCGCCTCCATCACCCGGCGCCGGGTGTCCTCGGAGACCCGGGGCAGCCCGCGCAGGGCTCGCGAGACGGTCGCCGTGGACACCCCGGTCTCCCGGGCCAGGTCGTGGATGCTGGTCATGACACTTCCTCTTTGTACCGGTCAACCATGTGGCTTACGGTGGAGCCATGAGCACACCTTCGCGACTGCCCGACGGCTCCACCCTCGAGCTGGGCACGGCCACCGCGTCCTACCAGGTCGAGGGTGCGACGGGCGAGGACGGCAGGGGTCCCTCGATCTGGGACACCTTCACCTCGCGGCCCGGCACCGTCACCGACGCCAGCGACGGCACCACCGCCTGCGACTCCTACCACCGCTGGGCCGAGGACGCCGACCTCGTCGCGGGCCTCGGCGTGCAGTGGTACCGCTTCTCGATCGCCTGGCCGCGGGTGCTGCCCGAGGGCCGCGGCCGGGTCGAGACCCGTGGCCTCGACTACTACGACCGCCTCGTCGACGGCCTGCTCGAGCGCGGCGTCAAGCCGACGGCCACGCTCTACCACTGGGACCTCCCCCAGCCCCTCGAGGACGCCGGCGGTTGGCTCGAGCGCGGCACCGCCGAGGCGTTCGCCGACTACGCCGAGGTCGTGCACGAGCGGCTGGGCGACCGGGTGGGGCTGTGGGCCACCCACAACGAGCCGTGGTGCTCGGCCTACCTCGGGTACGCCGCCGGCGTGCACGCCCCCGGTCGCCGCGAGGGCGGGGCCGCCCACCGTGCCGCCCACCACCTGGTGCTGGGTCACGCGCTGGCCGCCGAGCGGATGCGCGCCGCCGGCGCCCGCGACGTCGGCATCGTGCTCAACCTGGCCCCGGTCTGGCCCGAGCGCCCCGAGGCGGCCGACGTCGCCGACGGCGTCGACGCGATCCGCAACCGGGTCTGGCTCGATCCCCTGGTCGACGGCGCGTACGACGACGGGCTGCTGCGGGTCGCCCCCGAGCTGGCCGACCCCGAGCTGGTCCGCGACGGCGACCTGGCCCTGGCCCAGGGCTCGGCCGACTGGATCGGCATCAACTACTACACCCCGGTGCGCCCCGACGTGCCCGACCCGGCCCGCGCCGAGGGCCAGGAGCACCCCGAGGGCGGGGCCTACCCGGGCGTGGCCCCCTTCGAGCTGGCCGTGCGCGAGCCGCGTACCGACATCGGCTGGGAGATCGACGCCTCCGGGCTCGAGGAGCTGCTGGTCGAGACCCACCGACGCACCTCCCTGCCGCTGCTGGTGATGGAGAACGGCGCGGCCTGCGCCGACGACCGGGTCGAGGACGGCCGGGTCGACGACCAGGACCGCATCGGCTACCTGCGCGACCACCTGGGCGCCACCGACGCCGCACGCGCGGCGGGCGCCGACGTGCGCGCCTACCTGGTCTGGACGCTGCTCGACAACTTCGAGTGGGCCTACGGCTACACCAAGACGTTCGGGCTGGTGCACATCGACCCCGCCGACCAGACGCGCACGCCCAAGGCGTCCTACGACTGGTTGGCCGGGGTCGCACGCGAGCGCGCCGAACCCTGAGGGCCCCCCTGCACCCTCCCCCCGCTGCGGGGGGAGGGTCATCCCTTCACACTGCCGGCGAGCAGCCCGCGCACGAAGTAGCGCTGCAGGCCCAGGAAGACCGCGAGCGGGATCACCAGGGAGACGAAGGCGCCCGCCGAGAGCAGGTGCCAGTCCTCTCCTCGTTGACCCACGAGGTTGACCAGCTTGACGGTCAGTGGCGCCACGTCTGGTCCGCTGAAGACCAGCGCGACGAGCAGGTCGTTCCACACCCACAGGAACTGGAAGATACCGAACGCCGCGATCGCCGGCGCCATCAGCGGCAGCATGATCTTGGTGAAGATCTCGACGTGGCCGGCCCCGTCGACGCGCGCCGACTCGATGAGCTCGCCGGGGATCTCGCGCATGAAGTTGTGCAGCAGGAAGATCGCCAGCGGCATCGCGAAGATCGCGTGCGAGAGCCACAGCTCGTAGAGGCCACCCGCCGGGGCGTCGCGCCCGGCCAGCGGGCGCAGGTTGAACGGCGGCGAGGTGTAGAGCGAGAGCAGCGGGATCAGCGTCACCTGGATCGGCACGATCTGGAGCGCGAACATCGCCACGAACAGCGCGTCGCGCCCCTTGAACTTCATCCAGGCGAAGGCGTACGCCGCCAGCGTGGCCAGCGTGATCGGGATCAGCACGCCGGGGATCGTGATGACGATCGAGTTGACCAGGAAGGTCGTCAGGCTGGCGCTGCCCTCGCCGCCGAGCACCTCGCGGTAGTTGTCGAGGGTGAAGTCGGGGTTGGTGAAGACGTTCCACCACCCGTTGCCCTTCGCCTGGCTCTCGGGACGGAAGGAGGAGACCAGCAGGCCGAAGGTCGGCAGCGTCCAGAGCAGGGCGATGACCAGGCTGACGCCCGAGGCGGTCTTGCTGGACAGGCCCTCGCGGGCCGCCCGGGAGGCCGACTTCTTGCCGGTCGTGGGGCCAGGGGTCTCCTTGACCATCGCCGGCTCGGGAGTGGGCGTGGTGGTCATCGTGCCTCCAGCTTCCGCAACTGACGGACGTTGTAGATGATGATCGGGCTGACCAGCGCGAAGATCACCACGGCCAGCGCCGCGGCGAGGCCCTGGTTGAGCGAGACGAAGTACTGGAAGTAGTACTCGTAGGCCAGCACGCTGGTCTCGAAGCGACCACCGGTCGAGGTCTGCACGATGTCGAAGACCTTCAGGGTGCCGATGCTGATGGTCGTCAGCACCACGATCAGCGACGGTCGGATGCTGGGCACGGTGATGAAGAAGAACATCTTCAGCCCGCTCACCCCGTCGAGGCTGGCGGCCTCGACGATGTCGTCGGGGATGGCCTTGATCGAGGCCGAGAGGATCGTCATCGCGAAACCGGCCTGGATCCAGACCAGGATGATGATCAGGAAGAACGTGTTCCACGGGTCGTTGAACAAGAAGTTGTAGGTGTCGAAGCCCAGCGCCTTCAAGATGCCGTTGAGCAGGCCGATCTGGGTGTTCTCGGTGCCCTTGTACTCGTAGACGAACTTCCAGATGATCGAGGCGCCCACGAGCGAGATCGCCATCGGCAGGAAGACCAGTGCCTTCGCCAGCTTCTCGAAGCGGGAGCGGTCGACCAGCACCGCGTAGACCAGGCCGATGAAGGTCGACAGGGTCGGCACCAGCAGCACCCACAGCAGCGTGTTGCGCAGCACCGTGAGCAGGCTGGAGCTGGTGAAGATGTCGATGTAGTTGTCGATGCCGACGAAGTTGTCGCCGTTGGCGCCGAAGAAGGACTGGTAGGCGGTCTTGAGCGCCGGGTAGAGCAGTCCGACGGCCACCAGGAAGAGCGCCGGGCCGACGAAGGCCGCGGCTTGGATCCGTTCACCGCTGCGCGACTTCAGTCGCGCGGTCACCAGCAGGATGGCCGCCATCACGCCGACGAACAGCACGATGGCGATGACCATCTGGATGAGCTTCTCGGGTGTCGTCACGTCGTCCTACCCCGTCTCTCTCTCGTGGACCGGCCGGGTGGCCCGTACGCCGGGTCGCGGGGCTGCCGCGACCCGGCGTACGGGACCGTCTCGATCAGTTCGGCCAGGAGTCCTCGATGTTGGACAGCGCGGTCCCGCTGTCGTCACCGGTGACCCACGAGGTCATCTCCTTCCAGAAGGAACCGGCACCCACGGCGCTGGGCATCTGGTCGGAGCCGTCGAAGCGGAAGACGGCCTCGGGGTCCTGGAAGGTCTCGGCGGAGAGCCGGTCGATCGGGCTGTTGAGCAGCTCGATGTCGAGGCCGGTGTTGGCGCTGACCCAGCCGCCGGCCGGGGTGGCCTTGGCCTTCTCGTTGGCCCACACGTCGCTGGAGAGGTAGGTCTGGAAGGCCTGCACCTCCGGGCGGTCGTCGAAGGCGACGGTGAACTCGCCACCGCCGAGGACCGGGCGACCCTGCTCGTCGTTGGTGGTGGGCAGGTAGAAGGCGAAGACGTCGCCGTCCTCGGCCACGGTGGTCTGGTCGTCCCACTGGGCGGCGTAGAAGCTCGCCTGGCGGTGCATCGCGCACTCGCCCTTGGTGATCGGCAGGCCGCCGTCCTGGAAGGTGGTGGTGGCGATGGAGTTGACGTCGCCGTGGCCGCCGTTGACGAAGTCGGGGTTCTTCACGATGCCGCCGACACGGTCGAGCGACTCGACGACCTGCGGGTCGTCGAAGGGGATCTCGTGGTTGACCCACTGGTCGTAGACGTCGGCGCCGGCGTCACGCAGGAGCGCGTCCTCGAGCCAGTCGGTGAGCACCCACCCGGTGGCCTCGCCGGACTCGATGCCCACGCACCAGGGCTTCATGTCGCCCTGCTGGGCGATCTCCTCGGACAGGGCGATCATGTCGTCCCACGTCTCGGGGACCTCGTAGCCCTCCTGCTCGAACATCGTCGGGGAGTACCAGACGAACGACTTGACGTTGGCGCCCAGCGGGGCGGCGTAGAAGGTGTCGTCGACGGTGCCGTAGCCCTTCCAGTCCTCGCCCCAGAACTCGTCGACGTTCTCGGCGGTCGGCTCGGGAGCCGGCACCACCGAACCGGTGTCGACCAGGGTGGCGAGCAGGCCCGGCTGCGGGACGTAGGCGATGTCGGGGGCGTTGCCGCCGCGCACGCGCACGATGAGCTGGGTCTCGAACTGGTTCGAGCCCTCGTAGCTGACCTCGGCGCCGGTGCACTCGGTGAACTTCTCGTAGGACGCCTTGTGGGCGTCGGACTCGGGCTCGATGATCGAGGTGTAGACGTTGACCTCGGTGCCGCTGAGGTCGCCGAACTGGGTCAGGTCCTCGCAGCCCTCGACGCCCTCGCCGGGCGAGGTGCCCTCGGCGGTGTTCGTCTCGCTGGTGCTGGTGTCACTGGCACAGCCGGCCAGGACGAGGCCGGTGGCGGCCATGGCCGCGATCGTCGCGTGCCGGATCTTGCGTGAGCGCATCTGGCTCCCTCTCTCTGACGTGCTCCGGGCGGGTGGTGCGTTACCCCCGATGCAAGCGCTTACGCACGTCTGACGTCAAGGATCCCCAGGTCACGACTGTGTAACGCAGGTCACACGGGCGTCTCCGGCGTCGCCGGTGGTCTGGACCAGTGCCGTCGCCCGTCCGCCCAGGCGTCCCTACAGGGCGCTGCTGAGCACCGTGCGGCCCGCCTCGTCGCGCACCACGACCGCCGTCACGTCGGCGCGCAGCAGCGCCGACTGCAGGTTGCAGGTCATGTCGTCCCCGCCGGTGCCCAGGAACTGCCCCGCCGGCGTCAGGCGGCCCGTCCCGTCGCGGAACGCGGCCTGGTAGACCGCCCCCTCCTCGAAGCCCGCACCCACCAGGCGCAGCTCGGTGCCCCACGTGTGGGCGACCAGTCCCGCACTCTCGACCTCGATGCCCGCGCCCTCCCCCGGCGTCTCGACCTCGAGGCTGATCGCCTCCAGCGGCACGGCCGGAGGCTCCGGCGCGGTGGCCCGCCCCAGGCCGACTCCTGCGCCGAGGGCGAGCACCACCACGGCGGCGGCCGCGGTCAGCAGCGTCGTACGACGCCGGGAGCGCGAGCGCGCCGCCTCGTGCTCCTCGGCGCGCTCGCGCCGGTCGCGCTCGGACTGCTCGGCGGCGATGGCGCCGCGGATGCGTGCCCCCAGGCCGGCGGCCGGGGAGGGCCGCTCGTCGAGGTGGGTGGGGTCGACGGCGTCGAGGCGCGCCACCAGGGGCTCGAGGTCGGCGACCTCGGCGCGGCACGCGGCGCAGCCGTCGAGGTGGGCGCGCACGGCGCCCGCCTCGAGGTCGTCGAGGTGGCCCAGCACGTGGGCGCCCAGCAGCTCGCGCAGCTGCTCGTGACGGTCCTGCTGCTGGTCGTCGCTCACGGCGCCACCCCCATCTCGTCCATCGCGGCGCGCAGCGCCTTGAGCCCGTAGAAGACCCGGCTGCGCAGCGTGCCCACCGGCACCCCCAGCTCGGCGGCGACCTCGTCGTAGGGCCGTTCGCGCAGGTGGGTCTGCACGATCGCGACCCGGTGGTGCTCGCTGATGCGGCTCAGCGCCTCCTCCACGACCCACTGTCCCACCAGCCGCTCCGAGGGGTCGCCCTCGGTGCCGCCGGTCTCGTGGAGCGCGGCCTGCACCGCCTCGTCGCCGGCGAGCGCCGACTGCCAGGGCCGCACCCGGGCGGCGCGCGCGTGGTCGATCACCACGTTGCGCGCGATCCCGAAGAGCCAGACCCGCAGCGACGCGAGCGCCGGGTCGTAGCGCTCGGCGTGCCGCCAGGCCTTGAGGAAGGTCTCCTGGGTGACGTCCTCGGCGGCGCCGCGGTCACCGAGCGAGCGCAGCACGAAGCGGTAGATCTCGGGCCCGTGGCGCAGGTAGGCGGCGTGCACGGCGTCCTCGTCGTGCAGCCCCTCGCCGTCGCCGCCGGGCCTGGCCGCGCTCCGCCCGGGCCGGCCCGTCCGCGCCGCGCGCGCCGTCCTCCGAGCACCCGCCCACCCCTCGACCTGCGTCCCCATGCTGATGCCGCCGCCCTCTCCAGGACCCGTCGCGCCCATCCCTGTCGATGAGTACGGCGCCGACCTGCTCACCGTTCATTCGGAACCGGGCCCGCCGGGGATGGCCCGAGCGCGAAGTTCGGGCCGGGTCGACGCGAGGTCCGGGCCTGGTCGGCAATTGCGGGGAGGGATGAACGCGGGGCGCTCGGGCGGCGTACCCACCCCTGACAGACCACCGCGCCCCGCCGGGGCGCGCTCGCGCGGCCGCCAGGTCGCACCCCAGGAGAAGGGCACGACATGACGACACCCAGGACCCGAGGCGCGCGGCTGCTCAGCGGCGCCGCAGCCGGGGCGCTCGCGCTGGCAGCGGTCGCGGCCGCCCCCAGCGTCTCGCAGGCGGCCGAGCGGCCGTCCGAGCAGCGCAGCTCGAAGGCGGACAACGAGGCCGGGCTGCGCTCGGCCGTGGCGAAGGCCAACCGCAAGGGCGGGCTCGACCGCGTCAAGCTGCGCGACGACGTCCGCTTCAACGGCCGCCTCGGCGGGGCCATCGAGGTCACCGACGACCTGGTGCTCAACGCCCGCGGCCACACGATCGACGCCGCCGGCGTCGACCGCGTCTTCACCGTGGCCGACGGCGCCCGCCTGGTGGTCAAGAACGCGCGGCTGCGCCGCGGGGCGCCCGCGGCCGGCGAGAGCGGCGGGGCGATCCTGGTCAACGGCGAGCTGGTCGTGCGCAACACCTCGATGCTGGCCAACCAGGTCACCGGCACCGGCGCCTCGGGCGGCGCGGTCTTCAACGACGGCGGCAAGGTCCTCATCTCCGACTCGCGCCTGGCCCGCAACACCGCGACCCGCGCGGGCGGTGCGATCGAGGCGAACGAGGGGCTGACCCAGCTCATCGGCACCCGCCTGGTCAAGAACTCCACGGGCGACGAGCCCGGCAACGGCGGCGGCCTGCACCTGACCGGCGCCGGCGCCGTCGAGATCACCAGCAGCTGGATCGGCGGCAACTCCGCGGGCGCCGAGGGCGGCGGGCTGTGGAACTCGGCCGACGGCACCTTCGTCGTCGAGCGCACCCGCGTCGAGGGCAACACCGCCGGTGGCGCCGACGCCGACCAGGGCGGCGGCGGCATCTACAACGACGGCGGCTTCCTGCAGGTCACCGGCTCGCACGTGAACGACAACATCGCCTCCGGCGCGGCCGGCTCGGGCGGCGGCATCCTCAACAACCTCGGCACCCTCGAGGTCGTCGAGTCCACGGTGGCCGACAACGAGGCCCCGCGCGCCGGCGGCGGCATCGAGGCCGTCGGCGGCGACACGACCGTGCGCCGCTCCTCGCTCGAGGACAACACCGCGGGCGCGGCTCCCGGCAACGGCGGCGGCCTGCACCTGACCGGCACCGGCACGGTCGACGTCGTCGGCTCGACGGTGCGCGGCAACCTCGCGCTCGCCGAGGGCGGCGGGCTGTGGAACAGCGCCGGTGGCGTCTTCACCGTGCGCGGCTCCGAGGTCACCGACAACGTCGCCGCGGGCGCGGCCGCCGACCAGGGCGGTGGTGGCCTCTACAACGAGATGGGCGACCTGACCGTGCGCGGCAGCACCGTCACCGGCAACTCCGCGCCCGGCGCGGCCGGTTCCGGCGGCGGCGTCTTCAACAACCAGGGCACCCTGAGCGTCGTGCAGAGCGACGTCACGGGCAACGACGCCCAGCGCGCCGGCGGCGCGATCGAGGCCAACGTCGGCACCACGCGGGTGCTGCGCTCCTCGCTCAACGACAACACCGCGGGCGCGGCGCCCGGCAACGGCGGTGCGGTGCACCTGACCGGCGCCGGCAGCGTCGACGTCACCGGCACCGAGGTCAGCGGCAACACCGCCTCGGCCGAGGGCGGCGGGCTGTGGAACAGCGCGTCGGGCACCTTCACGGTCACCGGCTCCGACATCGTCGGCAACACCGCCGGCGGCAACGACGCCGACCAGGGTGGTGGCGGCCTCTACAACGACGGCGGCACCCTGACCGTGCGCGACTCCACCGTCGACGACAACTCCGCGACCGGCACCGCCGGCTCGGGCGGCGGCCTCCTCAACAAGGGTGTCCTCGAGGTCACCGGCACCACCTTCGACGCCAACACCTCGGTGCGCGCCGGCGGTGCGATCGAGACCACCGACGCCACGACCGTCGCCCTGCGCGACGTCGTGATGACCGGCAACGACACCGGCGCCTCGCCCGGCAACGGCGGCGGCCTGCACATCACCGCCGCGGGCGTGGTGACCTACGACGGCGGCCGGGTCACCGGCAACAACGCCGACAACGAGGGCGGCGGGCTGTGGAACAGCAGCACCGGCATCCTGACCGTCACCGACGTCGTCATCTCCGGCAACACCGCGCCGACCAACCCCGACAACCACAACGACGGCGGCGTCTTCACGATCGACGGCACCCCGGTGCCGCCGACCCCGTGACCCACCCGCGCTGAGCGCCACCGGCGCTCACGCACACCCACCGGTCCGTCCGGGGCTCCTCGCCCCGGGCGGGCCGGTGCCACGTTCGGGGCTACTTCAGCTCGGCGGTGAGCAGGTCGCCGGCCAGCTCGGCCAGCGACGGGGAACGCAGCTCGGGTGCGCGCAGGTGCGTGGGGTAGGCGTCGCGCCCGCTGCGGTCGACCCACCCGGTGCGCAGCCCGGCGCGGGCCGCGCCGTCGACGTCCCACGGGTGCACCGCCACCAGCATCGCCTCGTGCGCCTCGACGCCGCACTCCTCCAGCGCGTGCGCGTACGCCGCCGCCGCGGGCTTCCACGCCGGCGCGTCCTCGACCGAGAGCACCAGGTCGACGTGGTCGCGCAGCCCGGCGCGGTCGAGCAGCCCCTCGGCGACGCCGGCCGAGCCGTTGCTCAGCGTCACGACCCGCAGCCCGGCGGCGCGCAGCGCCCGGATGCCCGGGCCCACGTCGCGGTGCACGGTGAGGGTGGCGAACCGGCCCATCACGTGCTCGACCGCGGCCTCGACCTGGTCGGCGCCGGTGCCCTGCTCGAGCAGCCGCGCCCGCAGCAGCCCTGACGCCACGTCGGCGAAGGGGGCCGGCGCCCCGGCGAGCCCCAGGCCGAAGCCGTCGCGGAGCACGCCGGCGAACCACGCCTGCCGCTCGTGGGCGGCCAGCCCCACCTCGGTGAAGGCCTCGTCGAGGGGCGAGAGGTCCGAGAGCGTCTCGTTGACGTCGAGGACCACCACGCGGGGGGCACCGGTCTGATCGTCCATCCGGCGAGCCTAACGACGCCCTGGCCGGGGCCCACCACCCCGACGGGGCGGCCGGGTGGTGCCAGACTGCGCTCGTGGTCTCCCCCCTCCTCAACGACAGGTACGAGCTCGGCCCGCTGCTGGGCTCGGGCGGGATGGCCGACGTGCACCGGGCCACCGACCGGCTGCTGGACCGCCAGGTGGCGGTCAAGGTGCTGCGCGACGTGGCCGGCGACCCGGCCGACCGGGCCCGCTTCACCGCCGAGGCCCGCACCCTGGCCAACCTGTCGCACCGCGGCCTGGTCACCGTCCTCGACGCCGGCATCGACGAGGAGCACACGTTCCTGGTGATGGAGCTGGTCGAGGGCCGCTCGCTGTCGGCCGCGCTGGCCGAGGGCCCGCTGGGCGCGGTGGAGACCGCCCGGGTGGGCGCCGAGCTGGCCTCCACGCTGGCCCACACCCACGACCGGGGCGTGGTGCACCGCGACCTCAAGCCCGCCAACGTGCTGCTCGGCGACGACCGCCGGGTCAAGCTGGCCGACTTCGGCATCGCCCGGCTGATCGGCGACACCGTGCGCCACACCCGCACCGGCACCGCGGTGGGCACCGCCGCCTACCTCTCCCCCGAGCAGGTCCGCGGCGAGGACGTCAGCACCGCCGTCGACGTCTACTCCCTGGGCCTGGTGCTGCTGGAGTCGCTGACCGGCGAGCGCGCCTTCCCCGGCAGCCCCACCGAGTCGGCGATGGCCCGGCTGCACCGCGACCCCGACGTGCCCAGCACCCTCGACGACCGCTGGCGGCGGCTGCTGCTCGCGATGACCGCCGCCGACCCGGGGCAGCGCCCCGCCGCCCACGAGGTCGCCGCGTCGCTGGAGGACCTGCGCGCACCCCAGGGTGCCGACCCGACCGCGGTGCTGACCGCCCCCGTGCGGGTCACCGCCCGGGTGCCGGGCGAGACCTTGCCCGACCGGGCCGGCGCCGCGGTCGCGCACGCCCCGGGCCGGCTGTGGGCGCGGCTGCGCGAGACCCCGGCCCACCAACGCGGTGTGGCCGGCGCGGTCGCCGCCGTCCTCCTGCTGGTGCTCGTCGCGGGACTGGCCTCCGGGGGCGACGACGCCTCCGGCGAGCAACCCCCTGCCCAGCAGGGCCGAGGCCAGGACCAGCAGGGCCGGGGCCGATGAGCGCGCCCGACGACCCGCTGCACCACGCCGTCGACGTGGCCTGTGACGCCCGCCGCGCCTTCGAGGTCTTCACCGACCTGGGCACCTGGTGGGACCCCGCCTCCACCCCCGACGCGGCGGCCTTCGGCGGGATCGAGGTCACGCCCGGCGTCGGGGGCGAGGTCGTGCTGCACCTCGACGGGACACCCCGGCCGCTGGGCCGGGTCACCGCCTGGGAGCCGGGCGCCCACTACGCCCAGACCTACCTGCCCCACTGGTGGGGCCCCGAGGGCGTGCGGCCCACCTGGCTCGACGCGACCTTCACCGACGAGGGGGGCGTGTGCCTCGTCGAGCTGCGCCACGGCGGCTGGGACTCCACCAACCTGGTCCTGCGCCAGCGGTGCACCGACTGGCCCGACCTGCTGGGCCGCTTCGCCCGCGCCTGCGCGGGGTGAGGTGACCTCACGAGCGCGTCGTACGGTGGAGACATGGCAACCATCGAGCTGACCGAGGCCAACTTCGAGACCCACGTGAAGGAGGACGACATCCTCCTGGTCGACTTCTGGGCCGACTGGTGCGGGCCCTGCAAGCAGTTCGCGCCGACCTACGAGGCGGCCTCCGAGGCCAACTCCGACATCACCTTCGGCTCCATCGACACCGAGGCCCAGCAGCAGCTGGCCGCAGCGGCGGGCATCCAGTCGATCCCGACCCTGATGGCCTTCCGCGAGGGCATCCTGGTCTTCGCCCAGCCCGGCGCCCTGCCGGCCCCGGCGCTCGACCAGGTCATCCAGGCCGTGCGCGAGCTCGACATGGACGAGGTCCGCCAGCAGGTCGAGGCGCAGCAGACGCCCGAGGGCTGAGCGGCCCGGCGCCGAGTGCCCCGCTCAGGGGCGCGCGGCGTCGTTCCTGTCGTCCCCGTTGTTCCTGTCGTCCCCGTCGTGCCCGCCCTCGTGCGGCTCGGCGGGGACGTCGCCGTAGACCCCGGTCGCGCGGCCGTGCTCGACCTTGCGCAGCTGGCGGAAGAGGCTCCAGCCCAGCAGCGCCACGGCCAGCGCCATGCCGGCGAAGATCGCCAGCGCGCCCCAGCCGGCCTTGACGTCCTCGGGCTCGGGGACCTCGTCGGTCAGCCGGACCAGGTCGAGGACCGGGGCGAGGTGGACGACGAGCTCGGGCAGCAGCATGCTCACAGCGTGCCACCCGGGGCCTCGATGCCCGCGAAGAGGTCGTCCTCGGGCGTCGTCGAGGCGATGTGGCTCACCACGAGCTCGTAGTCCTCGGTCGGCCACACCTCGACCTGCAGCTCGCGCGGGATCGCGAACCAGTGGCCGTCGGGGTCGATCTGGGTGGCGTGCGCCAGCAGCGCCTGGTCGCGCACCCCGAAGTAGGCGCCGCACTCGACCTTGGTCGTGATCCGGGCGTCCCACTCGGGCTCCGGCTTCCAGGTCTTCAGCCGCTCCTCCCACGGCGACTCCAGGCCGTGGGCCTGCATCGCGGCGTGCAGCGCCTCCATGCGGGGGCGGTTGAACGAGTGGTGGTAGTACAGCTTCAGCGGCTGCCAGGGCTCGCCCGCGTCGGGGAAGCGCCCGGCGTCTCCGGCGGCCTCGAACGCCGCGACGCTGACCTCGTGGCAGCGCACGTGGTCGGGGTGCGGGTAGCCCCCGCGCTCGTCGTACGTCGTCAGCACGTGGGGGCGGACCTGGCGGATGATGCGCACCAGCGCCTCGACCGACTCCTCCATCGGGGCCAGCGCGAAGCAGCCCTCGGGCAGCGGCGGCTTGGGGTCGCCGTCGGGCCAGCCGGAGTCGACGAAGCCCAGCCAGTGCTGGGTGATGCCGAGGATGTCGCGCGCGCGCTCCATCTCCTGGCGGCGCACCTCGGTGATGTTGGCCAGGATGTCGGGGCGCTCCATCTTGGGGTTGAGGATCGAGCCCCGCTCCCCGCCCGTGCAGGTCACCACGTGCACCTGGGCGCCCTGGTCGACGTAGCGCGCGGTCGACGCCGCCCCCTTGCTCGACTCGTCGTCGGGGTGGGCGTGCACGTGCATCAGGCGCAACCCCTCGTAGGGGCGGCTGCCGTCGTGGTGGCTGGCCGGCGGGGCGCTGCTCGGCTGGGGGTGCTGCGACATGGGTTCCATCGTAGGTGTCACCATGGACGGGTGACCTCCCAGGACCTCCTCACCGAGCGGTACGGCGCCCCGTCGCCGTGGCGGCGCCGCTCGCTGCTCGCGGTGGTCGCCGTGGTGGCCGCGGCCTCGCTGGGCTGGCTGGCGTGGACGACCCTGGTGCACGCGAGCCCGCCGGTGCGCTCGGACATCGTCGGCTTCGAGGTCGTCGACGTCCACACGACCACCGCGGTGGTCGACGTGCGCGTCGAGAGCGACGCCACCGACGTGCAGTGCCTGGTGCGCGCCTACGCCACCGACAAGGTCGTCGTCGGCGAGCGGGTCTTCACCCCGACCGGTGACGGGCGCACCGAGATCAGCGTGCGCACCGAGCGGCTCGCGACCGCCGTGGAGAACGTCGGCTGCACCGCCGACGGCCAGCTCCGCCCCCGCTGACGGGCCCGTCCGGCCCGCCGCGACCCCCTCCGGGGGCCGCTCTCATCCCTACGGGCGGACGTCTCGGCCTGCGCTTTGGGCCCGGGATTGTTAAGGTGGTCGTTCTGACGCTCCCGCCGGGCCCGCCAGGACGAAGGCCCGCGACCGAGTCGAGCGCCTCTCTGGTGCTCCGACCACGTCAGATCCGCACGAGACACACCCAACGACAACGGGTGCGGACGACCACACCCTGACGCACCCCCCGTAGGAGCCACCCATGACGCAGTCGACCGAGCCGGGCAAGATCTGGCTGACCAAGGACGCCTTCGACAAGCTCAACGCCGAGCTCGAGGACCTCAAGGGCCCGGTGCGTGCGGACGTCATCGAGCGCATCAGCAACGCCCGCGACGAGGGCGACCTCAAGGAGAACGGCGGCTACCACGCCGCCCGCGAGGAGCAGGGCCGCATCGAGGGCCGCATCCGCCAGCTCGAGGACATGCTGCGCCGCGCCGAGATCGGCGAGACCCCTCCCGACGACGGTGTCGTCGAGCCGGGCATGAAGATCACCTACAAGTTCGTCGGTGACGACGACGACGAGGCCGAGACCTTCCTGCTCGGGGCCCGCGAGATCGAGGACTCGGTCGAGGACCTCAAGGTCTACTCCCCGCAGTCCCCGCTGGGCCAGGCCATCAACGGCGCCAGCCGCGGCGACACGGTCTCCTACGAGGCCCCCAACGGCAAGATGCTCGAGGTCGTCATCCTCGACGCGGTGCCCTACACCGTCTGAGGCACGCCCCACGCACGCGAGCCGGCTCGTTCGAACGAGCCGGCTCGACGCATGCCTGCCGCCGTTGGTCGAGCGACGCCCCCGTTGGTCGAGCAGCGAGGGCCGAAGGCTCGAGCGTCGCCGAGACCCCGTGACCCCACGGCGTACGGCGAGCAGGCACCTCACCGGTTCTCGACCACCGCTCGACCAACAAGGGTCGAGCACCCAGTGGTCACAGACGACAGAGCCGGGGTCCCGGACGATGTCGTCCGTGACCACTCGAGCACCGCGGCCGCCGTTGGTCGAGCAGCGAGGGCCGAAGGCTCGAGCGTCGCCGAGACCCCGTGACCCCATGGCGTACGGCGAGCAGGCATCTCACCGGTTCTCGACCACCGCTCGACCGACGAGGGCACGCTCACTCCAGGACGCGGTAGCCGTGCTCGCGCAGCCGCGCGAGCACGGTGTCGGAGTGCGCCGAGCCGCGCGTCTCGAGCTGCAGGTGCACCTCGACCTCGTCCATCGACAGGGCCGGCGAGATCCGCTCGTGGGCGACCTCGAGGACGTTGGCGCCCGCGGCGCTGACCTCGGTGAGCAGCCGGGCCAGGCCGCCGGGGGCGTCGGGGATGGTGACGTCGAGGTTGAGGTAGCGACCGGCGGCGGCCATGCCGTGCCGGATCACCTTGCCCAGCAGCAGCGGGTCGATGTTGCCGCCCGAGAGCACCGCCACCACCGGCGCCTCGAACGCGTCGGGGTGGTCGAGCAGGGCCGCGACCGCCGCCGCGCCGGCCGGCTCGCAGACCAGCTTGGCCCGCTCGGCCAGCGACAGCACCGCCCGCGCCAGCGAGTCCTCGCTGACGGTGACGACGTCGTCGACGTGCTCGACCACCGCGGCGAAGGTCAGGTCGCCGGGCCGGCCCACGGCGATGCCGTCGGCCATCGTGCGCATCACCGTCAACGGCGTCGGCCGGCCGGCCTCCAGCGAGCCCGGGTAGGCCGCGGCGTCCTTGGCCTGCACGCCCACGACGCGTACGTCGGGGCGCAGCGCCTTGACGGCCAGGGCCACCCCGGCGAGCAGCCCGCCCCCGCCGGTGGGCACCACCACGGTGGCCACCTCGGGCAGCTGCTCGATGATCTCCAGGCCCACCGTGCCCTGCCCGGCCACCACGTCGGGGTGGTCGAAGGGATGGATCAGCACCGCGCCGGTGCGCTCGGCGAACTCGTGGGCCGCGACCAGCGCGTCCTCGAGGTACTGCCCGGAGAAGACCACGTCGGCGCCGTAGCCGCGGGTGGCGCGCTCCTTGGGGATCGGCGCGCCCTCGGGCATGAAGACGGTGGCGGAGATGCCGAGCAGCTGCGCGGCCAGGGCCACGCCCTGGGCGTGGTTGCCGGCCGAGGCCGCGACGACGCCACGGGCCCGCTCCTCCTCGCTGAGCCGCGAGATGCGCACGTAGGCACCGCGGGCCTTGAACGAGCCGGTGCGCTGCAGGTTCTCGGCCTTCAGGCGCACCTCGCCGCCGACCAGCTCCGAGAGCCAGCGAGACTCCTCCATCGGCGTCCGCACCGCGACGCCGGCGAGGACCTCGCGCGCGGCCTCGATGTCGGCGAGCCCGACGGTGGGCACCTCGCTCACGACGGCTCCCCCGCGACCGGGGCGTCGGCGTGCTCCTGCACGTCGACCGAGGCGGCGCTCTCGCCGTAGTCCTCGGCGAGCTCCTCCTCGGGGTCGTCGCCCGGGGCGGTGTTGGCGGCGAGGTGCTGCACCACGGCGTTGAGCGCCGCGGCCAGCGGCACGGCGACCAGGGCCCCGGCGATGCCGGCGACCAGCACGCCGGTGGCGATCGCGACGATCACCGCCAGCGGGTGCACCGAGACCCAGCGGCCCATCAGGAAGGGCTGCAGCACGTGGCCCTCGACCTGCTGGACCACGATCACCCCGACCAGCATCAGCAGCGCGGCCACCGGCCCCTGGTCGACCAGCGCCACGAGGATCGCGACCGTGCCCGCGATGGTGGCACCGATCATCGGCACGAAGGCGCCCAGGAAGACCAGCACGCCGATGGCGGCCACGAAGGGCACCCCGAGGAACCAGGCCCAGCCGGCGATGCCGACGGCGTCGACGAGGGCGACCACGACGGTGGCCCGCACGAACTGGGTCAGCGAGATCCAGGCGACGCGACCCGAGGAGTCGACCCGGGGGCGGGCCACCCGCGGCGCGAGGCGCACCAGCCACGACCAGATCCGCTGGCCGTCGGCCATGAAGAAGTAGGTGGAGAAGAGGACGATGAAGAAGCCGGCGAAGACGTGGGTCAGCGTGGTGCCCACCTCGGTGAGCCGGGTGACCACCTGGCCGTCGCTGGTCTGGTCGGTGATCAGGCGCTGCGCGTCGTTGATCCACCGGTCGACCTGGGAGTCGCTGGCGTTGAGCGGCCCGTCCTCGAGCCAGCCGCGGATCTGGCCCAGACCGGCGACGGTCTGCTCGGCCAGGTCCGTGGCGCCGTTGGCCACCTGCTGGCCCACGAAGGTGAGCAGCGCGCTGACCGTGGCCAGCCCGCCCACCACGACCAGCAGCGCGGCGAGCCCGCGCGGCACCCGCAGCCGGGTCAGCAGGTCGACCGCGGGCACGGCCAGCGCCGTGACCAGCAGCGCGACCACGATCGGCAGCACGATCACCGAGAGGTAGCCGACGGTCCAGGCGATCACCGCGCCGGCCGCCACGATGACCAGGAAGCGCCATGCCCAGGCCGCCGCGAGCTCGACGCCCGGCGGCACGTGGGTGCGCGGGTAGGCGTCGGCCCCGCTGACCAGCTCGGGCGGGGTCAGCCGGCGCTCCCGCTCGTCGCGCAGCTGGCTCCACTGCTGGAAGAGCCGGTGCGCCAGGCCCTCCTCCTCCTCGACCGAGCGGGTGCGCAGGGCGCGCCGCCGCAGTCGCCCGCCGGGGGCCGGGGCCGCCGGGTCGGGCCGGGCCATCGCGACGTCGCCGGCGGGATCGGTGCCGGTCACCTCCTGCTCGTCCACACCGCTCAACCTATGCGACGCGGACGGCGCGTCGGCGGCGCCGCACGCGGCTCAACCGAGTGCGCGGTCGAGGTCGGCGACCAGGTCCTCGGCGGTCTCGATGCCGACCGAGAGCCGCACCAGGTCGGCGGGCACCTCGAGGTCGGTGCCGGCGACGCTGGCGTGGGTCATCCGCCCCGGGTGCTCGATGAGCGACTCGACGCCGCCCAGCGACTCGCCCAGGGTGAAGACCTCGGTGCCCTCGCAGACCGCGAGCGCGGCCTGCTCGCCGCCGCTGACGCGGAAGGAGACCATGCCGCCGAAGCGCTTCATCTGGCGCGCCGCGATCTCGTGGCCGGGGTGCGAGGCGAGGCCGGGGTAGACGACCTGCTCGACCTTGGGGTGGTCGAGCAGGAAGTCGACGACCTTCTCGGCGTTGTCGCAGTGCCGGTCCATCCGCACGCCCAGGGTCTTGAGGCCGCGCAGGGTCAGCCAGGCGTCGAAGGGCCCGGCCACTGCGCCGATGGCGTTCTGGTGGAAGGCGACCTTGTCGGCGATCTCGAGGTCGCGCACGACGAGCGCGCCGCCGACCACGTCGGAGTGCCCGCCGCAGTACTTCGTGGTCGAGTGCAGCACCACGTCGGCGCCCAGGGTCAGCGGCTGCTGCAGGTAGGGCGAGGCGAAGGTGTTGTCGACGACCAGCAGCGCCCCGGCCTCGTGGGCGACGGCGGCCAGCGCCTCGATGTCGCCGATGGTCAGCAGCGGGTTGGTGGGCGTCTCGACCCACACGATCTTCGTCTGCCCGGGGCGGATCGCCGCGCGCACGGCGTCGACGTCGGAGACGGCCGCCGGGCTGTGCTCGAGGCCCCAGGCCTTCTCGACCTTGTCGAAGAGGCGGTAGGTGCCGCCGTACGCGTCGTCGGGGATGACCACGTGGTCGCCGGGCGTGCACAGCGCACGCACCAGGGTGTCCTCGGCGGCCAGACCGGAGGCGAAGGCGAAGCCGCGCTCGCCCTGCTCGAGCGCCGCGATGTTGCCCTCGAGCGCGGTGCGGGTCGGGTTGGCCGAGCGGGAGTACTCGTAGCCGCCCCGCAGGCCGCCGACGCCGTCCTGCTTGTAGGTCGACGTCGCGTAGATCGGCGGGATCACCGCCCCCGTCGTGGGGTCCGGCTCGTAGCCGGCGTGGATGGCGCGGGTCTCGAAGCCCGCCTTGGCCAGGTGCTGCTGCTCGCTCACCCGTCGAGGGTACTCACGCGGGAACCATCTGACCTCCCCCGGTGTTGTACCCCTCGGACACCCACCCCGAGGAGGACCACCGCATGTTCTTCACCCGCAAGCAGAGCGACCTGATCGCCCCCGAGCAGACCCTGCCCGGGCGCAGCGAGAGCCCCTGGCACCTCTCCGACCGGCACGTCGTCCTCGACTCCCCCGTCGTGACCGACCAGGCGCCCGCCGGGCACGAGGTCGCGGTCTTCGGGCTCGGCTGCTTCTGGGGCGCCGAGGAGCTGTACTGGAAGATGCCCGGGGTCTGGTCGACCTCCGTCGGGTACGCCGGCGGCGACACCCCGCACCCCTCCTACGAGGAGGTCTGCTCGGGGCGCACCAACCACACCGAGGCCGTGCGGGTCGTCTTCGACCCGGCCGTCGTCTCCTACGCCGACCTGGTCAAGGCGTTCTTCGAGGTGCACGACCCGACCCAGGGCATGCGCCAGGGCAACGACGTCGGCACCCAGTACCGCTCTGCGATCTACTGGACCACGCCCGGGCAGGAGCAGACCGCCCTCGAGCTGACCCGCGTGTACGGCGACGAGCTCGCCCGCCGCGGCCTCGGCGAGATCACCACCGAGGTCCGTGAGGCGCCGACGTACTACTACGCCGAGGACGTGCACCAGCAGTACCTGGCCAAGAACCCCTACGGCTACCGCTGCCACAGCAACACCGGGGTGCCCTTCCCGACAGGCGCCTGAGCGCCGCCACCCCTGCGGGTGGGCTTGCGCGTCGGGGACGGAGGGCACGGTGCCTGTCGACCGATCCCCGACGACGCGCAAGGAGTACCTGATGGCCCGCGACACCCTGTCCCGCTCGATGCACGACCTCGGCCTGGCCGCCTGGTTCGGCGGCACCCTCGCCAACGCCGTGGCGCTCAACGCCGCCGCCGGCGCGGCCTCCGACAGCCGCGACACCGGAGCGGTCGCCAACGAGGGCTGGGACCGGTGGACGCCGGTCAACGCCGGGGCGATCGGGCTCCACCTGGTCGGCAGCGTCGGCCAGCTCATCGGCAACAAGGGCCGTCTCGCCGCCCAGCAGGGCGTGCCGACGATGGCCGGCACCAAGACCGCGCTCACCGCCGCGGCGCTGGGCGCGACGGCGTACTCGCGCTCGCTCGGGCGCACCGTCTCGGAGCACCGCGACGTGCCGGCGGAGTCCGGCACCACACCGCTGGACCAGACGCCCCCGCACGTCGCGCAGGCCCAGCGCCGGTTGTCCGCGCTGCAGTGGGTCGTGCCGGCCCTCACCGGTGCGGTCGTCCTGGTCAGCGCCTACGCCGGCGAGCAGCAGCGCGCCAGCGAGCAGCGACGCGGGCTGCGCAAGCGCCTCGTCGGCTGAGCACGCGCCCGTTTGTCGGGCCGGGTGACAATGGGCCCATGAGCGACATGCCGCGCAAGGCGTTCGGGCGGACCGCACGTCTGGCGGCACTGCCGCTGGGCTACGCCGGGCGCAACGCGATCGGGTTCGGCAAGCGCCTGGGCGGTCGCCCGGCCGAGGCGGTGATGAGCGAGATCCAGATGCGCACCGCCGAGCAGCTCTTCCGCACCCTGGGCGAGCTCAAGGGCGGGGCGATGAAGTTCGGCCAGGCGCTGTCGGTGCTCGAGTCGGCGCTGCCCGACGAGCTGGCGGCGCCCTACCGCGAGCAGCTGACCAGGCTGCAGGATTCCGCTCCCCCGATGCCGACCCAGACCGTGCGCGACACGCTCGCGCGCGACCTGGGCGCCGACTGGCAGGACCAGCTGGTCTGGCTCGACGGCGGGCCGACCGCGGCCGCCTCGATCGGGCAGGTGCACAAGGGCCGCTGGCACGACGGCCGCGAGGTCGCGGTCAAGGTGCAGTACCCCCGCGCCGGCGAGGCGCTGCGCTCCGACCTGCGCCAGCTGGCCCGCGTCGCGCGCAGCATCGGGCCCCTGGTGCCCGGCCTCGACGTGAAGCCGCTCGTCGCCGAGATGCAGGCGCGGATGGAGGAGGAGCTCGACTACGACCTCGAGGCCTCCGCCCAGCGTGCCTTCGCCGCGGCGTACGCCGGTGACCCCGACATCGTGGTGCCCGACGTGGTGGCCCACGGCCCGGCGACGCTGGTCACCGAGTGGCTCGACTCGACCTCGTCGCTGGCCAAGGTCATCGCGGAGGGCACGCAGGAGGAGCGCGACCGCTTCGGCGACCTGTTCACCCGGTTCCTGCTCGGCGCCCCCGGCCTGACCGGGATGCTGCACGCCGACCCGCACCCCGGCAACTTCCGGGTCGTGCCCGGCATCGACGGCGGGCCGCTGCGGATGGGCGTGCTCGACTACGGCGCCGTCGCGCGGCTGCCCGACGGGCTGCCGACCGCCATGGGCACGCTGATCCGGATCGCCAGCATCGAGGACGACGCCACGCTGCTCGAGGGGCTGCGCGAGGAGGGCTTCGTCAAGCCCGGTGTCAGCATCGGCTCGCGCGAGCTGCTCGACTACCTCGCCCCGTTCGTGGAGCCCGCGCGCACCGAGCGCTTCCAGTTCACGCGGGCCTGGATGCAGGAGCAGTTCCAGCGCATCAACGACCCCCGGAACCCGTCGTTCACGGTGGCGATGAAGATCAACCTGCCGCCGTCGTACCTGCTCATCCACCGCACCTGGCTCGGCGCGGTCGGCATCCTCTCCCAGCTCGAGGCCGACGTGGCCTTCGGCGAGATCCTGCGCGAGCTGCTGCCGGGCTTCGCCGAGCCGGTCTAGGGCCGCTGCGGGGCGACAGCGCCCAGCAGAGCCGCCAGGCTCGGCCTGGTGGCCGTCGAAGACGTGCTGCGCGTGGTCGGAGCCGGGGAGCAGCAGCACGTCGTTGTCGCCGGGCGCGGTCTCGGCCAGCTCGGTGGCGACGTCGGCGACGCTCTCGGCTCCCTCGTCCCTCAGCCGGTCCACCGCTGCCGTCATCGCCTCGGGCGTCAGGTCCTCGACCGCGACGACGCTGTTGCCCTGGTCGGCCATCGCCTCGGCCTGGTCCTGCCAGCTCGCGGCGTCGAACGCCGCGCCGTGCGCGAGCACGACGCCGTACGAGCCGTCGCCCCAGCGCAGCGCGTCGCCGTCAGGAGCGTGGCGAGCACTGCGGTCATGAGGGGGCGGCGGGGACGCGGGGAACGCAGACGGCATCTGCCCACCGTAGGTCGTGGGCCGCGCCGGGCCGCCTGGTACGGGCCTTGGCACCGGCGGCCGCGGACTTGTCAGGGAGCTCCTGCGCTTGATGGGCGTTGCAACACCTGACAAGCGTAGGAGTCCCCGGCCGGCCGGGGACTCCTGCAGGCCGGCTCAGAGGCCGGTGGCGCCATCGACCGACTCGCGGATCAGGTCGGCGTGACCCGCGTGGCGGGCGTACTCCTCGACCAGGTGCAGGAGGATCCAGCGCAGACTGGCTGTCTCGCCGTGCCGCTCGACGACGGCGAGGGTGTCGAGGCCACCGGCGGCCAGGGCCCGGTCGATCCCCTCGTCGGCGGCGCGCACCGCGGCCTCGTGCAGGGCCAGCAGCTCGTCGGCCGTCCGCCCGGCGGCGCGGTGCCAGTCCTGGTCGGGGTCGGCCGCCCAGTCGATGCTGCGCCACGGCTCGGCCGGCTGGTCGCCGTGCAGCACGTGGCCGCACCAGTAGTCCTCGACGAAGGCGAGGTGCGAGAGCATCCCGCCGAGCGTCATCGGGCTCGGCGCCAGCGCCTGGTCGAGCTGCTCGGCGGTGAGGCCCTCGACCTGGCGGCGCAGGGTCGCCCGAAAGTAGGCGAGGAAGGAGCGCACCGCGCTCACCTCGTCGGCGACGAACGGGATCTCGGGCAGCGGGGTCGGGGTCACCGCGACCACGCTAGTGCGCCGACCGCTCAGGCCGGGACGTCGTCGTCGGGCGGGTCGCCGGCGATGCAGTAGCGCAGCCCACCGGGGTCGGCCATCACCGTCCAGTGGTCGTGGCTGGTCACGACCCGCGCCCCGAGCGCGACGTGGCGGGCGAGCTCGGCGCCCACGTCGTCGGTGGTCAGGTCGAGGTGCACCGACACCTCGGACGCGTCGTCGTCGAGGCGCTGCACCAGCACCTGCAGCGGCTGCCCGGCCGGCACCTCGAGCAGGTGGAACTCCTCGTACGCCGTGCGGCGCAGCCGCCAGCCCGTCAGGTCGCGCCAGAACGCCAGCTCCGCCTCCAGCAGTCGCTCCGGGACGTCGATCGAGAGCTGGTCGACCTGCGAGTGGTGGCCGGTCGGCCACGTGGTGGGCCGGCTGCGCCTGCTCGCGGGGTGGCCCACGAAGCAGAAGGTCAGCCCGCCCGGCGAGCGCAGCACGACGTACCCCTCCTCGGCCGTGTGCACCACCTCTGCCCCCAGCCGCCGGGCGTGCTCCGCGGCGGTCGCCTGGTCGCCGACGTGCAGGTCGAGGTGGACCCGCGAGGGCCCCTCGTCGCGGCGCTGCACCCGCAGGTGGTCGTCGCCGTCGGGCGGGACCAGCGTCGTGAACTCGGCCCGCTCGCCGCGCACCGTCGACAGCGTGGTGCCGGTGACCTGCGCCCAGAACGCGGTGCCGCGCTCGAGCTCCTCGGCCGCGAGGTCGAGGAACGCGCTGATCCACAGCGGGCTCGACGCGGGCAGGTCGCCGCTCATGCGGGCCCGCCGCCGGCGGGTCGGTGCAGCACCGCACCGGTGGGGCGCACCCGCAGGCCGTCGCCGCTCACCTCGGCGGTGCCGTCGACGATCAGGGAGAAGTCGCCGGCCTGCAACGGCGGGAACAGCAGCGTCACCGTCTCGTTCGCCGCAGCGTTCGCCAGGGACCCTCGCCCCGGCGAGCCCAGCAGGAGCAGGTCGTCGTCGAGCACCGGTCGCACCGAGACCACCTTGACCCGCGCCGGCAGCACCGTCGGGTCGGTCGTCAGCAGGAACCCGGCACCGAACCTCGCCAGCGTCTCACCCAGGTCGGCCACCGCCACGGGGATGCTCATGCACCCCACCCTAGGGCTCGCCGGCCCCGCTCAGCCCGTCCACCGCTCGCCCAGCACGACCGGTTCGCCCGCTCCCCCGGTCACCTCGGCCAGCACCGCCCGGGTCGCCTCCTCGTCGGCCGGCGCGACGCCCAGCACCAGGTGCACGCTCGCGCCCCACCGCGCGTCGAGCACGTCCACGCCGCGCGCCCGCAGCTCGCCCTCGACCCGGCCGGCCTCGGCGTGGTCGACCTCGAGCCCGAGCTCGCGCAGCAGCCGCCGCTCGCGCGTGCCGGCCACCTCGAGCGCGGCGCGCACCGCGTCGCCGTACGCCCGCACCAGCCCGCCGGCGCCCAGCAGCGTGCCGCCGAACCACCGCGTCACCACCGCGACCGTGTCGCTGAGCCCGGCCCCGCGCAGCACCTCGAGCATCGGCGCCCCCGCGGTGCCCGCCGGCTCGCCGTCGTCGGAGGAGCGCTGCACCGGCACCGGCGGCGGCCCCACGACCATCGCGGAGCAGTGGTGGCGCGCGTCGTGGTGGCGCTTGCGCAGCCGCTCGACCACGCCGCGCGCCTCGTCCTCGCTCGCGACCCGCGCGACGGTGGCCAGGAAGCGCGAGCGCCTCACCTCGATCTCCACCTCAGCGTCACGGCCCACCACGAGGTACGACGCGTGCTCGCTCACCACTCGTTCACCACCCGCTCACCACAGCCCCGTCACGTCGCCGCCGATCTTGACCACGAACGCCGCCACCACGGCGATGAAGAACACCCGCACGAACCGCGACCCCTTGGCCACGGCGGTGCGGGCGCCGACGTACCCGCCGACGAGGTTGGCCAGGCCCATCAGCAGCCCGACCTTCCACAGCACCGCTCCCTGCGGGATGAAGACGACCAGGGCGGCGAGGTTGGTGGCCCAGTTGGCCATCTTCGACTTGGCCGAGGCCTCGAGGAAGCCGTAGCCGAGCAGCCCCACCAGCGCGAAGACGAAGAAGGAGCCGGTGCCGGGGCCCAGGGCGCCGTCGTAGAAGCCGATGGCGAAGCCGGTGCCCATCGTCGCCCCGGTGTGGCGGCGTCCGGCGAAGCGCAGCGCGGTCACCTGGCCCAGGCTGGGCTTGAACAGCACGTAGGCGCCCACGAGCACCAGCACCACCAGCACGATCGGCTCGAACGCCTCGCGCGGGATCAGGCTCGCCACCGCCGCGCCCCCCGCGGAGCCGAGGAACGCGGTGAGCATCAACGGGCCGAAGGTGCGTGGATCGGGGCGCACCCGCCGGTAGAACGTCACGCTGCTGACGCTCGTGCCGCAGATCGAGCCGAGCTTGTTGGTGGCCAGGATCTGCACCGGGCTGGCGCCGGGCAGCCCCACCAGCAGCGCCGGCAGCTGGATCAGCCCGCCGCCGCCGACGACCGCGTCGACGAAGCCGGCGACGAGCGCGGCGAGCCCCAGCAGGAGCAGCACGGTCAGGGTCGGATCCTCCACACCGCGACCCTAGGCCCGCCTCCTGGCCGGCCCGCCTACGGTGTCCTCCATGCGGCCACAGCGGATCGTCTCCCTCCTGCCCTCGACCACCGAGATCCTCTTCGACCTCGGGGCCGGCGACGACGTCATCGGCGTGACCTTCGAGTGCGACCACCCCGCCCAGGCACGCGAGCGCCGCATCGTCTCGTCGACGACCATGCCCGAGGGCCTGGACCCCGCCGGGATCGATGCGTACGTCGCTCGCGCGGCCGCCGCCGGCGAGGACCTCTACCGCCTCGACGCGGGAGCCCTGGCCGACCTCGACCCCGACCTGGTGCTGACCCAGGACCTGTGCGCGGTCTGCGCGATCGACGTCGGCTCGGTGGACGAGGCGCTCGACCACCTCGGCTGCCGGGCCGAGGTCCTCTCCTTCGACCCGCACACCCTCGCCGAGATCCGCGACAGCGTGCTGCGCATCGGGGCGGCCGTGGGGCGGCCCGACGATGCCTCCCGCCTGGCCGCCCCGCTCGAGGCCCTCGTCGAGCAGGCGGCGGCCCCGCCGACCGGCGCCCGCCGCCCGCGCGTCGTGGTGCTGGAGTGGACCGACCCGCCGTACGCCCCGGGGCACTGGATCCCCGAGATGGTCGAGGCCGCCGGGGGCGAGTGCGCGCTCGGCACCGCCGGGGCGAAGTCGGTGCGGGTGACCTGGGACGACGTGCACGCCGCGCGCCCCGACCTGGTCGTCGTCGCGCCCTGCGGCTACGACCGGCCCGCCGCCCAGGAGCAGGCCGACCGGATGGTGGCGGCGGGGCTGCTGCCGAGCGGCGTGCCGGTGCACCCCGTCGACGCCAACGGCCACTGGGCCCGCCCCGGCCCGCGCGTCGTCGACGGGGTCGCCGACCTGCGCTCGGCCCTGGAGGGTCACGGGCTGCTCGGCTGAGCGGCCCACCTCGAAGCCGGGTGGCCTACTGCAGCCCGCGGATCGCGCGGGCCGGGAGCAGCCGACCGGCGATCACGTCGACCATGTCGACGGTCTGCCGGGTCTCGACCACCTCGTGCACCCGGTAGATCCGGGCCCCGGCCAGCGCGCACACCGCGGTGGCGGCCAGGGTGCCGGTGAGCCGCTCGCCCACGGGCAGGTCGAGCGACTCGCCCACGAAGTCCTTGTTGCTCAGCGAGACCAGCACCGGGCGACCGGTGGCCACCATCTCCCCCAGCCGACGGGTCAGCTCGAGGGAGTGGAAGGTGTTCTTGCCGAAGTCGTGGGCCGGGTCGATCACCACGCTGCGCGGGTCGACACCCGCCGCGACCGCCCGGTCGGCGTACGCCGTGGTGTCGGCGATCGCCGCGGCCACCACGTCGTCGTACTCGACGCGGTAGGGGCGGGTCCGCGGGGTCGCGCCGCCGGTGTGGGTGCAGATGATGGCGGCGTCGTGGGCGGCAGCGACGTCCACCAGCTCGGGGTCGGCCCCGCCCCAGGCGTCGTTGAGCACGTCGGCGCCGGCGCGGCACACCGCGTCGCCCACCTCGGCGCGCCAGGTGTCGACCGAGATCACCAGGCCGGGGAAGCTCTCGCGGACCCGGGCCACGAAGTCGACCACGCGGCTCTTCTCCTCGGCCGCGTCGATCTCGGCGCCGGGGGCGGCCTTGATGCCCCCGATGTCGACGATCTCGGCGCCCTGCGCCACCACGGCGGCGACCCGCTCGAAGGCCTTGTCCTCGGCCCAGGTGGCGCCCTTGTCGTAGAACGAGTCGGGCGTGCGGTTGACGATCGCCATCATCAGCGTCTGGTCGTCGGCGAAGCTGTGGCGGCCGAGCTCGAGGGTCACACCAGGTGTCTAGCAGACGGCTCCACGCCGACCCGGCCGGTGTGCACCGGCCGGGTCGGCGTCGTCAGCGGCGCAGCGTGACGGTGCGGGTGGTGCCGCCCATCGAGAGCCGCGCCTTGCGGACCTTCTTCGAGCGCAGCGCCTTCCTGCCCTTCTTGGTGGCCTTGAGCACGACCTTGCCGGTGCTGTCGGCGCCCACGCTGTAGCGGCTGGTCGCCAGGGTGGTGCCCTTGCGGACCTTCGTGCCCCCCAGCCTCTGCGTCTTCAGCGCCACCAGCGTCGCGGTGCCCGCGCAGCCGTCGGTGGCCGAGGTGCAGGCCACCTGGGCGGCGACCTTGGTCCCGGTGACGACGACCTTGCCGCTGGTGGGCGTCGCGACCGACGTGCCCGGCCGCACCGTGAACGTCGCGCTGTCGACGTTGTCGGCCGTGCTGGTCTCGACCGACGCGGTGGTCACGCGTCCGGTGTTGGTGACGTCGGCCGGGGTGTCACCGCCCTGGGTGCGGGTCGAGAGGCACAGCAGCCACAGGTCGGCCTGCAGCGGGGCCGCGGTCGGGTTGAGGAGCTTGAACACCCGCACCACCGGACGCGGGTCGTTGCCGAGGTTGACCAGGCCCGGGTCGAGGTCCCAGCCGGCCACGACGCCCTTGGCGTCGCCGGTGCACGACAGGGTCACCTCGCGCACCTCCCCGGGCTGCACGGTCACGCTCTCGCGGACCTCACCCAGCACGAGCGGGTGGGTGTGGCCGGACGCCGCACCGACCTCCTCGTCGAGGCAGCGGATCGAGACGTCGGCCGAGGTGGCCCCGTCGGGGTCGAACCCGAAGGTCCAGCCCGTGGTGCCCGCGGGGTACGACGTCAGGCTCGTCGCGCGGCCGTCGAGCGACCACCCCGGCTGCACCGGGCGCGCGCCCGGGTCGCACTGCAGGGTGGTCGAGTCGGCGCCCGCGGACAGGTCGACGGTCGCGGTGAGCTCCGAGCCGACCTGCAGCGGGTGGTGGTGGCCGGCCTCGGTGAGGGTCGGCGTCTGCACGCAGACCGCGAAGACCTTGGCCTGGGCGCGGCCGGTGGCGTCGTTGACCGCCTCGACCTCCCACGTGTCGAGGCCGGTGGCCCGGCTGCTCAGCACCCCGACCGAGGCGAGGGTGCCGGTGCCCTGGTCGACGTGGTCGACGCGCCCCGAGCCGTCGGTGGCCAGGTAGCCCGACGGGCAGGTCACGGCGAGGGTGCGCCGCTGGCCGGGCTCGAGGTCGAGGTGCACCTCCGCCTTCTGCACGTCGACGAGGTGCTGGTGGTCGCCGCCGCCGGCGGGCAGCGCCTCGACGGTGGCCTTGATGCTGACGCTGCGCTCCTCCCCGGGTGCCAGGGTGTCCCACGCGCAGGTCACGGTGCCGCCGGCCTGGGTGCAGGGCGCGCTGGCGGAGACGAAGGTGACGCCGGTGGGCAGCACGTCGGTGAGCTCGACGTCCTGCGCGTCCCCGGCGCCCGCGTTGCGCACGGCGAGGGTGTAGGTGACGGTGTCACCGGCCTGCGGCGAGGCCTTGTCGACGTCCTTGGTGAGCACCAGGTCGGCGTCCTCGACGACGACGGGCACGATCGGCGTGCTGGTCGAGTCGCTGTCGTCGACGGTGCGGCCCGAGGGCGCCGTGCCGGTGGCGGTCGCGGTGTTGTCGATGCGACCGGTGTCGACGTCGGCCTGCGTGAGCGTGTAGGCGCGGGTCGTGCAGGTGACGGAGGCGCCGGCCGCCAGCGCACCGGAGGGGCACGTCGTGTTGGGCGCGGCACCACCGAAGAGCGGGTCGTGCACGGTGACCGGGTCGAGGGCGACCGGGCCGGTGTTGGTGACCTCGAAGCCGAAGGTGACGGTGTCGCCCGCGTCGGGCCCGTTGCCGTCGAGGTCGTCGATCGCCGAGGCGGTCTTGTCGAGGCGGATCCTCGGGGTCGCCACGACGGGGGTGGTGACGGTGTCGTCGTCGGTGACCTGGGGACCGCTCGGCGGGGTGCCGGTCACGGTCGCCCGGTTGGTGACCTCACCGGCGTCGACGTCGCCCTGAGTCAGCGGGTACGTCGCGTCGGTGCAGGAGCGGGACGCGCCGGGCGCGAGTGCGCCGCCGGGGCAGGTCACGTTGGGAGCCGGGCCACCCAGGCGCGGGTCGTGCACCGTGACCGGGGCCAGCGTCACGGTGCCGGTGTTGGTGACCTCGAAGGAGTAGGCGACCGTGTCACCGGCGTCCGGGCCGTTGCCGTCCTCGTCCACGACCGGACCGGCGCTCTTGACCAGCCGGACGCCCGGGCTGCCGACCACCGAGGTGCTGGTGTCGTCGTCGTCGTGGACCTTGGCCCCGCCCGGGGCGGTGCCGGTGGCGGTGGCGACGTTGTCGACCACGCCCCCGTCGACGTCGGCCTGGGTGAGCACGTAGGTCTTGTCGGAGCACGACACCTTCGCCCCGGGCGCCAGCGCGCCCGCCGGGCAGGTGATGGCGCCCAGCTTGGGGTCGACGACCGTGACCGGGTCGAGGGTCACGGCGCCGGAGTTGGTGACCTCGAAGGAGTAGGTGATCGTGTCACCGGCGTCCGGGCCGTTGCCGTCCCTGTCGACGACCGGGCCGGCGGTCTTGTCGAGCGCGATGCGCGGCTCGGCGTCCAGCGGGGTGCTGGTGGAGCTGGGGTCGCTGACCTTCGAGCCCTTCGGGGAGGTGCCGGTCACGGTCGCAGTGTTGTCGACCTTGCCGGCGTTGACGTCGGACTGCTGGACGACGTACGTCGTGGTGGTGCAGGTGGTGCTGGCCGCAGGGGCCAACGTCGTGGTGGCGCAGGTGACCGGACCGCCCAGGAGCGGGTCGACCAGCGTCAGGGACGAGAGCGTCGTGTTGCCGGTGTTCTTGACGGTGAAGTCGTAGACGATCCTGTCGCCGGCGCTCGCCCCGGTGGGGGCGACGTCCTGGTAGGTGGCCTTCTTGGTCAGCTTGACCGCCGGGGCCGCTCCCACCGGGGTGTTGGTCGAGCTCGGGGCGGTGACGGTGCGGCCGCTGGGCGCCTTGCCGGTGGCGGTGGCGGTGTTGGCGACCAGGCCGGCGTCGACGTCGGCCTGGCTCAGCGTGTAGGTGCGCGCGGTGCAGGTGCGCGAGGCGCCCGCCGCGAGCGACCCGGTGGGGCAGACCACGTTGGGTGAGGCGCCGCTGAGCCGCGGGTCGTGCACGGTGACCGGGTCGAGGCTGCTGTTGCCGTCGTTCTCGACCGTGAAGCCGAAGGTGATGGTGTCACCGGCGTCGGGCCCGTTGCCGTCGAGGTCGTTGATCGTCGAGGCGCTCTTGACGAGGCTGATGGCCGGCTTGACCGGCAGGTTCGTGAAGGTGCAGGTGATCGCGGCGCCGCTGGCCCCGGGCATCGTGAAGGTCCCGCTGCTGCCCGTCCCCTGGGCCAGGGTGGCACCCGCCGAGTCGAGGCACCTCCAGGTGCTCGTGTAGTCGGTCAGGGCCGTGGTGCCGACCGCGGTCTGCTTGACGGTGTAGGTCTGCGAGGGCACGAGCACGGCCGGCCCGGCCACCTCGGCGCCCTGGTCCTGCAGGCCGGTGTCGGTGCCCGCGGTGGTGCCGCTCACCGGCGCGGCCAGCCCGCCGCCGCTGAGCTCGACCTTGAACTGGTCGGTGCCGGCGTAGCGACCCTGCGGCAGGTCGACGCGGGCCTTCCCGGTGCTGGGCAGCGCGCAGGAGGCCAGGTCGGAGAAGTCGAAGCTGACGGAGGACGGGGAGCCCACCAGCGCCCCGGAGGCGGGGTTGACCCGCGCGACCACCTCGGCGCTGGTGCCGATCACCAGGTTGCCGGAGGAGTCGAAGGCCATCGAGTGGTACTGCCCGGCGTTGCCGGGGGTGGCGGTGAGCGTGCTCGTCGACAGCGCCACCGCGCCGGTCGTGGTGGGCAGTGCCTCGTTGACCCGGGCCAGGGTGCCCGCGTCGGTGTACCCGTCGTTGCTGACGACCCACAGGGTGCCGGAACCGTCGAAGGCGAAGTCGCCGTTGCCGCCCAGACCGGTCCCGGCGATGGTGGCGACCTGGCCGATGGCCTGCTCCGTGACGGTGTTGAAGGCGTAGACGGTCCAGGTGCTGCCGCCGGCCGCGTAGTAGTAGATGCCGGTCGCCGGGTTGATCGCACCGGCGACGACGTCGCGCGCGTTGCTGTTGGTGGACAGGGCGTAGCGCTTCGTGGTGTGCGTGCGGGCGAAGCGCAGGACCTGGTTGGCCTTGCGGTCGAACGCCCAGATGTGGTCGCCGCCCCCCTTGGGCAGCGCCAGGGCGTTGACGGTGTGGTCGTCGTCGACGGGGTCGAAGTCACCGTGGGCGCTGCTGGCCCCGGTGACGCTGTTGACCTTGCGGATGTCGAAGCCCTTGGAGCCCTTGACGGTGTAGACGGTGTTGTCGGTGCACACGAACGGCGACACCGTGGCCGACGCCGGTGCCGCGGGCAGCAGCGCCAGCCCGGCCCCGGCGAGCGCCGCGGTGACCACCGAGGTGGTCCACCGCCGTGTCCGTGAGTGGTGCGCGCGAGAAGTCGTCGGCATTGCTCAGCCCCCCAGCTGTCCGCGTCCGCTGCCGGACGCCTCGTGAACGGGTGCGCCACGGCCCTCCCGGCGGACGCGGGACCGATCCTCACCCCGGCGCGGCGCCTCCCCGGGGCGAACGGTGCACTCGTGCCGCAACGTGCACGTCGTGTGCACGAACCGTTGACCCGGCGAGCACCCGGTGATGTCGTCGCGAGGCACGCACGTCGGTGCCGGCGGGTAGAACCGCTCCCGTGCTGCCCACCGACCCCGACGCGCCCGAGCCGTACCCCGACGAGTGCGTGGCCTGCTACCTGCGCCGGGTCGTGGGCGACCACGGTTGCGTCCACGCGGCGCCGGTTGCGCTGGGCTGGGCCGAGCGCTTCCGCGACCTGCGCTCCCCCACCGCCCACTCCCTCGTACGCCGCCTGCTCGCGCTCGGCGGCTGCGACTGCGCCGTCGTGCGCGAGGGCCTGCGCCCGGTGCGCGAGGTGATGGTGCGCGACCTGCACACCGACGAGCTGGAGGAGCCCGAGCGCTGGCCCGGCTGTGCCGGGGTGGGGGTCACCAGCAGCCGGCCCTGCCGGCACTGGGAGCGCCGGCCGCGCGCCCGACGGGGGTGAGCGGGTCGTGGCGGCCGGGTCAGTCGCCGACCCAGGAGCCGCGGCCGCCGAACCAGTCGCCCATCGACCCCGGGGCCGCGCCACCGCCCCCTCGGCCGGCGCGCCCGCCGAGGTAGGAGCCCACGACGGCGGCGCCGAGGTCGTCGAGCTCGGGCGCCACGACGCGGCCGTCGACCCGGCGCGCCATCTGCTCGATGAACCGGGCCAGGCCGGGGTCCTCGCCGAGGCGGAAGAACGTCGTCTGGGCGCCGAGGCGCATGGAGGTGTCGAGCTCGCGCACGGCGTGCGCGACGGTCAGCGGGTGCGGCGGGTAGGAGAAGAAGACCTCGCCGCCGGCCTCGAGGTGCGAGGTCGGCTCGCCGTCGGTGACCACCAGCAGCACCGGCTGGGCGTTGGGGTGCTTGCGGAAGTGCCGGTTGGCCAGCAGCAGCGCGTGGTGCAGGTTGGTGCCCTTCTCCCACCGGGCGTCGAGAGCGGTGAGCTGCTCGATCTCCATCACCTCGGCGTGCCGCCCGAAGCCGACCAGCTGCAGCGCGTCGCCGCGGAACCTGCTGCGGATCAGCGTGTGCAGCGCCAGCGCGGTGCGCTTCATCGGCACCCAGCGCCCGTCCATGGCCATCGAGAAGGACGTGTCGACCAGCAGCGCGACGGCCGCCTGGGTGCGCGCCTCGGTCTCCTGCACCTCGACGTCGTCGACCTGCAGGCGCACCCCCGCCGCCGGCGAGCCGCCCTCGCCCACGGTGCGGGTGATCGCGTTGGTGACGGTGCGGGTCACGTCCCACGGCTCGGTGTCGCCGTACGCCCAGGCCCGGGTGGCGCCCGAGCGCTCGCCCGCGGCGCCGGCGCGGTCCATGTCGCGCTGGCCCTGCCGGCCCGACATCCGCTGGGCGACGTCGCGCAGCAGCGAGCGGCCGAGCTGGCGCATCGCCTTCGGGGTCAGGCGCAGGGCGCCGTCGGAGCCGCGCTGCAGGGTGCCGGAGTCGCGCAGGGCGCGCTCGAGCTGCTGCAGCTCGCCGGCGCTGACCGCGGCGTCGTCGCCCAGCTGGCGGGCCAGCGCGTCGAGGTCGAGGTCGTCCATGCGGGCGCCGCCGTAGGACTGCGAGAGCTGCTCGGAGAGCGCGTCGAGCTCGGCGAGGTCCTGGAAGACGCCGGTGCCGTCACCGAGCCCGACGCCCTGGGCGCCCTCGCCGCCCATCTGCTCCGAGCCCGACCAGTCCTCGCCGGGTCGCAGCGCCTGCAGGTGGGAGTCGAGGCGTGCCAGCGACTCCATCAGCTGCGGTGAGCCGAAGGCCTGCGCCGAGAGCTCCATCAGCTGCTGGCGCTGCTCGGGGCTCATCGAGGCGAGCATCCGCTGGGCCGCCGCCGCCCGGGCGGCCATCGCGTCGAGCAGCTCGTCGAGGTCCTGCGGCTGCTCGGGGAAGTGCTGGCCGTGCGCGGCCATGAACTCGTCGAAGTCCTGCTGGGTGTCCTCGCCGCGCTCGCGCTTCTCGAGCAGCTCGTTGAGGTCCGAGAGCATCGCGTCGATCGCGGCGCGGTCCTCGTCGGTGGCGTTCTCGAGGGCCTGCTTCATGCCCTGGAAGCGCTGGTCGAGCAGCTCGCGGCCCAGCAGGTCCTTGATCTGCTCGTAGGCCTCGCGTGCCTGCGTGCTCTGCCAGTCGTAGGAGCCCAGCGCGCTCACCGCGGCCGCGGGGTTGGGCGGCAGGCTGTCGAGCTGCATCTCGCGCAGCGCCCGGTCGCCGTCGTCCATGGCGACGTCGCGGGCCAGCTGCTTGCGCTCCTCGAGCACCGCGGTGTCGAGGAGCTCGCGGATCTCCTGGAGGGTGCCGTCGAGGTCGTGCTCGGCCAGCAGCCGGCGGCGCCGCTCGGCGACCCGCCTGGCCAGGTCGTCGAGGCCCTCCCGGTCGCCGGCCCCACGGCGCAGCAGCTCGCGCAGCGCGCGCTCGGGGCTGTAGCCGGCCATCACGTCCTCGCCGATCTCGTCGAGCGCCTCGGCGAGGTCGACCGGGGGCGCGAGCGGGTCGGGGCCGCCGTCGTAGCGGCCGTAGCGCGTCGCGCGTCGCTGCGACCAGATGTCAGCCATACACGCTCTCACCGCGCCCGGAGGCCTTGCTGACCCGCCGGGCCAGGAAGAGCCCCTCCAGGGCCAGCTCGATCGCGCCGGCACGATGCCCGTCGGTGGTGGCCTCGAGCCGGTCGCAGATGTCGTCGTAGAGCTCCGACTCCCCCAGCACCGGCAGGCCGGCCAGGAAGTCGCGGGCGGTGACCTGCTCACCGGTGGTCACCATCTGGCCGGCCTCGAGGGCGTCGACCAGCACACCCATGTCGAGGCCGGGCAGGTGCACGCGCACGGTCTCGGCGACCGCGGTGCGCAGCAGGTGGGTGAGGATCTCGGCCTCGCGGCCCTCCTCGCCGCTCTCGAACTCGATCTTGCCGCCCAGCACGTCGACGGCGGTCTCGAGGTCGACCACACGGGCCACGGCGGCCTCCTCGCCCTGGGCGGTGGCCCGGTGCAACGCGGCGGCCGCGATCGTCTCGGCGCCGGCGATCGCGAAGCGGGCCGAGACGCCCGAGCGCTGGTCGACCGAGCTCGACTCGCGCAGGTGGCGGGTGAAGCGGGCCAGGATCTCGACGAGGTGGTCGGGCACGTCGACGAGGGCCGGGTCGATGGCGGCCTCCTGGCGGATCACCGCGACCTCGTCGTGCAGCTCGGTCGGGTAGTGGGTGCGGATCTCGGCGCCGAAGCGGTCCTTGAGCGGGGTGATGATGCGTCCGCGGTTGGTGTAGTCCTCGGGGTTGGCGCTGGCCACGACGAGCACGTCGAGGGGCAGCCGCAGCACGTAGCCGCGGACCTGGATGTCGCGCTCCTCCATCACGTTGAGCATCGCGACCTGGATCCGCTCGGCGAGGTCGGGCAGCTCGTTGATGGCCACGATGCCGCGGTGGCTGCGCGGCACCAGCCCGTAGTGGATGGTCTCGGGGTCGCCGAGCGAGCGGCCCTCGGCCACCTTCATCGGGTCGACGTCCCCGATCAGGTCGGCCACCGAGGTGTCGGGGGTGGCCAGCTTCTCGGCGTAGCGCTCCTCGCGGGCGCGCCACTCGACCGGCAGGTCGTCGCCGAGCTCGAGGGCCCGGCGGCGCGAGGCCACGGTGATCGGCTCGTAGGGGTGCTCGCCCAGGTCGGAGCCGGCGATCACGGGGGTCCACTCGTCGAGCAGGCCGACCATCGTGCGCAGCAGCCGGGTCTTGCCCTGGCCGCGCTCGCCCAGCAGCACCACGTCGTGCCCGGCGATCAGGGCCCGCTCGAGCTGGGGCACCACGGTGTCCTCGAAGCCGTGCAGGCCGGGCCACGGGTCGCGCCCCTCGCGCAGGTGGGCCAGCAGGTTGTCGCGCAGCTCGGTGCGCAGCGGCCGGTGCTCGTGGCCCGACGCGCGCAGCTCACCGAGCGTGGCGATCGTGGGCCGGGGGGTGGCGGGCGCGGTCTCGGCGGAGGTCACGTCGACCACGCTACTGCGCCCACCAACCTCGATGTCCGGGGAGACGGACGCCGGCTCAGTCGCGCGCCGGCACCACCATCACCGCGCCGTGCGCGTGCTCGAGCACCGAGGTGACCACCGACGGGAAGAGCGCCTCGCCCAGCGCGTGCTGGCGGTGGTAGCCCAGCACCACCAGGTCGCGGTCCTTCGACTCGGCCACCAGCACCTGGTCGGCGAGGCCGCGCACGATGCGCACCTCGACCTGCACGTCGGGGTGCTTCTCGGCCAGGCCGGCGGTCGTCTCGGCGACCAGGGCGCGCACGTCGGCGGCGTCGTCGGTCTCGTCGACGACCATCGCTCCGGCGTAGGCGACCCGCGCGTCCCAGAAGCAGTGCAGCACCGTGAGCCGCTGCCCGGTCGCCGCCGCCTGCTCGTAGGCGGCCGTCACGGCGCCCATCGAGCGCTCGGTGCCGTCGACGCCCACCAGGATGCCGCCGCCGCCCTTGCCGCCGGGGCGCACGACCACGACGGGGCTGTGGGCGTGGCGGGCGACCGCCGCGCTGACCGAGCCGAGCAGCAGCGAGCGCAGCGGCCCGCGCCCGCGGGAGCCGAGGACCAGCAGCGAGGCGTGCTGCGAGAGCCGCAGCAGCTCGCCGCGGACGTCGCCGCGAGCCACCGCCGTCTCGACGCTGAGCCCGGGGTGCAGCGAGCGCGCCTTCTCGGCGGCGGCCTCGACGCGGTCGGCGCCGGCCGAGGCGAGCTCGGCGTAGAGCACGGTGTGGTTGATGCCGGTGGTGTCGAGCCACATGCTCGGCACCGGCTCCCAGACCGAGACCACGGCCAGCGGCCGGTGGTGCAGCGTCGCGTGCTCGGCCGCCCAGGCGAGCGCCTCCTCCGCGTGCTCGGAGCCGTCCACGGCCACCACCACGGCGCCGGTGGACGAGAGGTGGTCGGCGACCGTGGGGCCGCTCGCCGGCTCGGCGTCGGGGTTGCCCTGGCTGTCGGAGTTCTCGAGATCGGTGTCCATGTCCTCACCCTGGGCCCGGCGTGCCCCTGCTTCTCAGGGGCGGTGGTCGTGCGGGCTCGGGACCTTGGTCCCGAGCACCCGGGCGCCGGGAGCCGGACCGCACTAGGCTGCCGGGGTGCAGACGGCGACAGGGGTGGCAGCCGTGCTGCTGGTGGCGGTGCTGTCGACCGCCCTCGTCGTCGTCGGCGTGCTGCTGGTGCGCACCCGCCGCGAGCTCGACGTGTCGCGACGGATGCTCGCCCAGCTCGAGGCCGACCTCGACGCCGCCCTGCGCCCCTCCCCCGCGCTCTCGCCGACCGAGCGAGCGCTGCGGGCCGTGGTCGGGACCGCCTCGCGGGTGCGGCGCCAGGGTGTCGCCGGCGTGCTGGGCTCCTCGCTGGAGGACCTCCAGGCCTGGGCCCTCGAGAAGCGCCCCGACATCCTGCAGGTCGCCGCGGCCGACGGCACCGTCACCCTGCTCTTCTCCGACATCGAGGGCTCCACGACGCTCAACCACCGGCTGGGCGACCGCACCTGGGTCAAGGTGCTCGAGGCGCACGACCAGGTGGTCCGCACCCACGTCGAGCGGCACCGGGGCCAGGTCGTCAAGAGCGCCGGCGACGGCTTCATGGTCGCCTTCCGCGACCCCTACTCGGCGGTGCGGGCCGCCCGGGGGATCCAGCGGTCCCTGGCCCGCACCCTCGACCCGCGGCTGCGCCTGACGCAGGTCAGGGTGCGCATCGGCGTGCACTGCGGGCCGGTGATCTCTCGCGACGGCGACTACTTCGGGCGCAACGTGGCGCTGGCCGCCCGGGTCGCCGACCTCGCCGACGGCGGGGAGGTGCTGGTGACCGACGAGGTGCGCCTGCAGGTGGAGGGCACCGACGAGCGGCGGATGTGCTTCGAGGAGGCCGGCGAGGTCGAGCTGAGGGGCCTGCCCGGAGAGCACACCCTGTGGAGGTTGGTGGTGGAGACGTGAGCACCGGACAGCACGCGCTGGGCGCGGCGGGGGCCGGCCCGTGCCCCTGCGGCACCGGCGCGACGTACGACGCCTGCTGCGGGCCGCTGCACCGGGGAGCCCGGCGGGCGGAGACGGCGGTCGAGCTGATGCGCAGCCGCTACAGCGCGTTCGCGCTGGGCCACCTCGACCACCTCTTCCGCACCTGGCACCCGCGCACCCGCCCGGCCGGGCTGCTCGAGGACGGGCTCGACCCGGCCCGGGAGTGGACCGGGCTGGAGGTGCTCGACCACGGCGAGGGCTGGGTCGAGTTCGCCGCCCACCACCGTGACACCTCCCCGGCCGGGGTCGCGAGCAGCGGCACGATGCGCGAGCGCAGCCGCTTCGAGCGGCGGGCGGGCCACTGGGTCTACGTCGACGGCACTTTCGGCGGCTGACGTCGGGACCAAGGACCCTGTAGGGCCCCCGCGGGACGGCGTGACGATGGACGTCGTCCTGGTCCCCGTCCCATCGTGAGGTCACCGTGCTGGAGTCAGCAGAGCTGTCGGAGAGCGAGTGCGAGGCCCTGCTGCGCGCAGGGATCGTGGGACGGGTCGCGGTCTCCACACCCGACGGACCGCACATCGTGCCGGTGAACTACGCCGTGGTCGACAGCCGGGTCGTGGTGCGCACGACGCCGTACTCCGTGCTGGGCAGCAACGCACGCGGGGCCGTGCTCGCCTTCGAGGTCGACGGCTTCGACCACGAGCGGCAGCGGGGCTGGAGCGTGGTGGCGCGCGGGCGCAGCGAGGTGCTGGGCGACGCCGAGGACCTCGAGCAGGTGCGCAAGGTGTGGGAGCCCCGGCCGTGGGCCTCGGGCACGCGCTCGCTCTACGTCGCGATCGCGTGGACCACGATCTCGGGTCGCCGGCTGGGCAGCGGGTGGGACCCGGTGAGCACGTTGCCCACCCGTCGTCTGGTCTGAGTCTCCCCACCCGCGCCCGGGCCTGTGACAATGGCTCCATGCCCGACCCGTCGCCGCGCCACCCCGAGCTGGCCGGCTCCGCGCAGGCGCTGCTCGACGCGGTGGTGGCGGTCTCCTCCGACCTCGACCTGCCCAGCGTGCTGAGCCGCATCGTCGAGTCGGCCCGCGAGCTCACCGGGGCACGCTTCGGTGCCCTGGGGGTCGTGGGCCCCGACGGCGACCTCAGCGAGTTCATCACCTCGGGGCTCGACCCGCACCAGCGCGAGCAGATCGGCGCGCCACCACGGGGCCGCGGCATCCTGCGCCTGCTCATCGAGCACCCCGAGCCGCTGCGGATGCCCGACCTCGGTGAGCACCCGGCCTCCTACGGCTTCCCGCCCAACCACCCGCCGATGCGCTCCTTCCTCGGCGTGCCGGTGCGGATCCGCGGCACGGTCTTCGGCAACCTCTACCTCACTGAGAAGCAGGGCGCCGACCAGTTCAGCGACGCCGACACGGTCCTGGTCGAGGCGCTCGCCTCGGCGGCCGGGTTCGTCATCGACAACGCGCGCGCCTACGGACTCAGCGAGCGGCGGCGCGAGTGGCTGCAGGCCAGCGCCGAGCTCAGCGACGCCCTGCAGCCGCCGGTGGCCCGCGAAGCCGCACTCGAGCAGATCGCCTGGTCGGCCGCCTCGATGGCCCGGGCCGACGCCGCCGCGGTCGTGAGCCTGTCGGTGCCGGCCGGGGAGGCGGCGCAGGCAGCAGCCCTGGCCGACCTGCGCGAGACCCGGCGCGACGGCGGGCGCGAGGGGGAGGGCCGCGGCGTCCTGCGCAGCGTCGTGGAGGACTCCCTCGTCGCGCTCGCCGACGGCGTCGAGCCGGTGGAGGGCGACGCCGGCCACTACCGCGCGCTGGTGCTGCCGCTGCGAGCCCACCTGGCCGAGCGCACCGCGCTCGTGCTCCTCTTCGAGGGGGCCGCCCCGCTCGAGGGCGAGGAGCGTGAGCTGATGATCTCCTTCGCCGACCAGGCAGCCCTGGCGCTCGACCGGGCGCAGGCGCTGGAGGAGCGGGCCGAGCTGGCGGTGATCTCCGACCGCGAGCGGATCGCGCGCGACCTGCACGACGTGGTGATCCAGCGGCTCTTCGCCACGGGCCTGCAGCTGCAGGGCGCCCAGATGCTCGCCGGCCCCGAGATGGCCGGGCGGCTCGACAAGGCGGTGGCCGACCTCGACCTGACGATCCGCGACATCCGCGGCTCGATCTTCGAGCTGCAGCACCGCGAGCGGGCCTCGCTGCGCTCGGAGGTGCGCACGCTGGTGCGCGAGTACGTCCCGGCGCTCGGCTTCACCCCGGTCGTGCGCACCGCGGGCCCGCTCGACACCGGGGTGCCGGGTGCGGTGCGGGAGCAGCTGGTGCCGGTGCTGCGCGAGGCGCTCTCGAACGTCTCGCGCCACGCCCTCGCCGAGCAGGCCGAGATCGACCTCAGCCTCGGTGACCGGGCGCTGGTGCTGCGCGTCGACGACGACGGGGTCGGCATCCCCGAGCAGCTCGCCGAGAGCGGCCTGCGCAACGCCCGGCGTCGCGCGGCGGCGCTCGGCGGCAGCTGCGAGGTCTCGCGCCGCGAGCCGCACGGCACGTCGTTCGTCTGGAGCGTGCCGGTCGGCTGAGCGGCCGGACCGAGTCCGCAGGCTCGGGACCAAGGGCCCGGGGCTCGGGACACCCGGCCCCTGCGCCGCGTCGTCCCGGGGCCCCAGTCTGGGCAGGGGTCCACCGAGGGACCTCCGACGACAGGAGACACCACATGAGCACGATCCAGCACGGTCACCCGCAGCCCGGCGCCGACCGAGTCGCGCAGGCGGCCCCGGCGGCAGCGTCCGGAGGCCCCGTCGCAGCACGCGCCCTGGCGCTGCTGCGGATCGGTTTCGGCCTGACCTTCCTGTGGGCCTTCCTCGACAAGCTGCTGGCGCTCGGCTTCGCCACCGGTCGTGGTCCCGAGGGACAGGTCGACCGGTTCGGCGACGCGGCCTGGGTCAACGGCGGCAGTCCCACCGAGGGGTTCTTGACCTTCGGTGCCGACGGCCCGTTCGCCGACTTCTACCAGGGCATCGCCGGCGCGGTCTGGGCCGACGTCCTGTTCATGCTCGGGCTGCTGGGCATCGGCGTGGCGCTGACCCTGGGCGTCGGGATGCGCCTGGCAGCCGCGAGCGGCGCGCTGCTCTACGTGCTGATGTGGAGCGTGGCGCTGCCCCCGGCCAACAACCCGGTGCTCGACGACCACCTCCTGGGTGGGCTGACGCTGGTGGTGCTGGCGGCGTTCCACGCCGGCGACACCTGGGGACTCGGCCGGCGCTGGCGCGAGGCGCTGCTGGTGCGCCGGCTGCCCGTGCTGCGCTGACGACCGGCCCCGGCCCGGTCACCACGCCCGTCACCACCTCAGGCCCAGTGCCTGCGCCTCCTCGCGCAGCTCCTCGCGCACCCGCGGGTGGGCGGCGTGCTCGACCAGCTGGCGGGCCTGCTCCTGCTGGGTCAGCCCGAAGACCTCGGCGACGCCCTGCTCGGTGACCACCGCACTCATCTGGAACGACGTCACCGGCTCGTCGACCATGGCCACCACCGTCGAGCAGTCGGCCTTGGGGTGCCAGGAGCGCAGGGCGATCACCGCCTGGCCGCCCGGGCTGTGCATGGCCCCGACGATGAAGTCGGTCTGGCCGCCGAAGCCCGAGTGGATCCGCGCATCGATCCTCGAGGCGTTCGCCTGGCCGAAGAGGTCGACCTGCAGGGCGGTGTTGACGCTGGTCATCGCGGGGTTGCGGGCGATCCGCCCGGGGTCGTTGGTGACCTCGGTGCGGGCCATCCGCACCCGGTCGTTGCCGTCGACCCAGGTCAGGAGCTCCTCGGAGCCGAAGAGGAAGGACGCGGTGATCGGCTCCGAGCGCTCCAGCGCCCCGGCCCGCTCGAGACGCAGCACCGAGTCGGAGAACATCTCGCTCCACACCCGCAGTCCGCGTCGCCCGACCAGGCCGCTGACCGTCGCGTCGGGCACCGCGCCGATGCCGGTCTGCAACGTGGCCCCGTCGGGCACGCGGGCGGCCACCAGCTCGCCGATGCGCGCCGCCTCGGGCCCGACAGGTGCCTCCGGCGCGGTCATCAGCGCCTCGTCCGCCTCGACGACGACGTCGACGTGGTCGAGGTCGAGCTCGGAGTCGCCGAAGGTCCACGGCACGTGCCGCGAGACCTGCGCGACCACCACGCCACCACGGCGACGCACCTGCTCGACCGCGGCGGGCAGCACGTTGACCTCGGTGCCCATCGAGACCCGGCCGTGCCGGGGCGGGGTCGTGTGCAGGACGACCGCGTCGGGCGGCACCCGCGAGGCGAAGAGCGTGGGCACCATCGAGAGCCGCGAGGGCACGTAGGCCAGCCGCGGGCTGCGGCGCATCCCGGGGCCGACGAAGGAGGTCTCGAGGGTGACGCCGTCGCGGTCGGGCAGGCCCTGCTGGGCGTTGAGCATCCACAGCCGGTAGCTGGGCAGCAGCGAGTCGAGGAGCCCCAGCGTGTGCCACGGCGTGGCGTGGTTGCCCGCCACCACGACCCGGGGGTCGGGCGGGAGCGCGCGCAGCACCGCCGCCAGGTCGCTGCGTGGCATCGGGTCAGGACCGGCCGTCGGGGCCCAGCAGCCGGCTGGCCAGCACCGCGGCCTGGGTGCGTCGCTCGAGCCCCAGCTTGGCCAGGATGGCCGAGACGTAGTTCTTGATGGTCTTCTCCGCCAGGAACATCCGCTCCCCGATCTGGCGGTTGGTGAGTCCCTCCGCGATCAGGGCGAGCAGCTCCATCTCCCTCTCGGTGAGGCTCTCCAGCTCCGGCGCCGTGGAGGGCCCGTTGCGGACCCGGTCCAGCACGCGGGCCGTCAGCGCGGGGTCGATCAGCGACATGCCCCCGGCGACCTGGCGGACCGCGGTGACGAGGTTGAGACCCGTGACCTCCTTGAGCACGTAGCCCGAGGCGCCGGCCATGATCGCGGCGAAGAGCGCCTCGTCGTCGTCGTACGACGTCAGGATGAGCGCCCGGATCGAGTCGTCGACCGCCCGGACCGCTCGGCACACCTCGATCCCGGAGCCGTCGGGCAGCCGGGCGTCGAGCACCGCGACGTCGGGTCGCAGGGCGGGGATGCGGGCGGTGGCCTCCTCGGCCAGCCCCGACTCCCCCACCACCTCGATGTCGCCTGCTCCCTCGAGCAGCGCGCGCAGGCCCTGCCGCACGACCTCGTGGTCGTCGAGGAGGTAGACGCGCACGCGCCGGCCGTCGGTTCGGGTGTCAGGCATGAGGCTGCTCCTGGGTGAGGGTGCGTCCCCGTACATCTACCACCTCCTCGACGCGGTCGAGACCGGCGCGCGCGTGGGTGATCCACACGACCGAGCGTCCGGCCCGGTCCCGAGCGGCCCGGGAGCCGCCGTCGACGCGCCGCCGGGCGCCCAGCACCTCGGCCGCGAGTTCCTCGGCCGTCGCCTCGTCGAGGTGCGCGGTGGGCTCGTCGAGCACCAGCACCCGCTGGTCGGCCAGCAGCGACCGGGCCACGGCCAGCCTGGCCCGCTCGCCGCCCGAGACCGCGGCGTGCCCGTCTCCCAGCCAGGTGTCGAGCCCCTCGGGCAGCTGGTCGAGCCAGTCGCCGAGCCGGGCACTGCGCAGGGCGGCCTCCACGTCGGCGTCGGAGGCGCCGGGCCGGGCCAGGCGGACGTTCTCGACGAGCGTGCTGGCGAAGACGTGCGGGTCGTCGTCGACCAGGCCGACGGTGCCGCGCACGTGGTCGAGGGCCAGCGTGCCCAGGCACCGCCCGCCCAGCGCCACGTCGCCCGAGACCGGGTCGAGGAAGCGCAGCAGCAGCGCCGCGACGGTGCTCTTGCCGGAGCCGGACGGTCCGACCAGGGCGACGCTCCCGCCCTGGGGCAGGCGCAGGCCGAGGTCGCGCACCGCGTCCGCCCCCTCCCAGCCGGCGCTGACGTCCTCGAGGGCGACCTCGTGCCCGGCCGGGGCCGGCGCCGGCTCCGGCGAGTCGACGACCGCGGGGGTGCGCCCGACGAGGTCGGCGACCCGACGACGCGCCGCGTCGGTGCGGGCCGACAGCGCCCCGGCGTCGGCGAGCGGGAGCGCCACGTCGGCCAGGGCCAGGGGCACCAGGACCAGCAGGGCCAGCACGGGGGCCGACAGTGCACCGGCGACCACCAGGTCGTCGAGCCACCAGGCGCTCGCCGCCACGCCGATCCCGGTGACCAGCAGCACCCAGGCCCGCGCCGCTCCCCACCAGGCCGCGGCCCGCGTCGCGGCGGCCCCCAACCGGTCGCTGAGGCCGACGACGGGGCCGACCGCGACCCGGTCGACGCCCTGCCACATGACCAGCTCGTCGGCCAGCGCGGTCGCCGCCACCACCTGGTCCGACAGGGCGGCGCGCAGGGCGATCCCCTGGCGCTCGGCGCGGGCCGCGCCCCACCTGCCCAGCAGGTACGCCGCCGCCCCGGCCAGCACCGAGGTCAGGGCGACGACCAGGGCGGCGCGGGGCTCGAGCAGGGCGGTCACGCCGACCGCCAGCACCACGACCAGCGCGAAGGCACGCACCGGCAGCTGCACCCGCAGGCGGTGGTCGAGCTCGGAGTCGACGTCGTCGACCAGGGCCGCCAGCAGGTCGCCGCGACGACGACCCAGCCGGCCGGGCACCAGCGGGACCAGGGCGTCGTACACCGACACGCGACGCTCGGCGAGCATCCGCAGCACCACGTCGTGGGAGAGCAGCCGCTCGGCGTAGCGCAGCGCGGGGCGGGCCAGGCCGAAGGTGCGCACCCCCACGATCGCCACCATCAGCGTCAGGACTGGCGGCATGGTCGAGGCCTGCACGATCAGCCACCCGGCGGTCGCGGTCAGCGCCACGCCCGAGGCCGAGGCCGCCGCGCTGAGGAGGGTCGCCAGCCCCAGCCCCGGGTCCCGCCGTGGGGCCGGGTCCTGCGCCGCTCCGGGAGCGGGCGTGCGTGCCGGGGCGGAGGCTGGAGCGCTGGACCGGGGGGCGACGGGGACGGGCGCGGCCGGCCCGGGCAGGGCGACGACGTGGTCGGCCAGGGCCACCAGCGCCGGGCGGTGGGCCACCACGACCACCGCGCGGCTGCGGGCCAGCTCGACCAGCGTGTCGGCGACCACCTGCTCGGTCAGCTCGTCGAGGTGCGCCGTGGGCTCGTCGAGCAGCAGCCAGGCACGGTCGGCCACGACCACCCGGGCCAGGGCGAGCCGCGCGCGCTCGCCGGCCGACATGCCGGCGCCGTCCTCGCCCAGCCACGATCCGAGACCGTCGGGCAGGTCACGCACGCGCTCCTCGAGGGCGACCCTGGCCAACGCCTCCCAGAGCTCGTCGTCACCGGCCCCGCTGCGGCCCAGCCGCAGGTTGTCGGCGATCGTGCCCGCCACGAAGCCCGGGCGCTGGGGCAGCCAGGCGACCTGGCGCTGCCACGACTGCGCGGTGACCTCCAGGGGCGCGCCGCCACGCGTGAGGTGACCGGCCGTCGGCTCGAGCAGCCCGGCCAGCAGCGACAGGAGCGTCGACTTGCCGCAGCCCGAGGGCCCGGTGAGCGCGGTCAGCCCCCGCTCCGGCACCACCAGGTCGAGGTCGTGCAGCACCGGGGCCTGCCGTCCCGGGCGGGTCAGCGACAGGCCGTGGACGACCAGGGGCCCTGGACCGGCAGCGGGCGCGGCACCCTCGAGCGGCACGGCGGCGGGGGCGTCGAGGACCTCGCTGAGCTGCTCGAAGGCCGCCACGCCCTCGGCGGCGGCGTGGAACTCGGCGCCCACCCGTCGCAGCGGCCAGTAGGCCTCGGGCGCGAGGAGCAGCACCACCAGCGCGGTGCGCAGGTCGAGGCCGCCTTCGGCGAGCCGGAGCCCCACGGTCACCGCGACCAGGGCGACCGACAGCGTGGCGACCAGCTCGAGGACGGCCGAGCTGGCGAAGGCGACGCGCAGGGTCCCCATGCTCCGGCGCCGGTAGTCGTCGGTGACCCGGCGGATCGTCGACGACTGTGCCTGCGCACGTCGGAACCCGACCAGCGTCGGCAGGCCGCGCACCACGTCGAGGAAGTGCCCCGACAGCGACGACAGCGCGCGCCACTGGGCATCGGCGCGGTCCCGGGTCGCCAACCCCACGAGGATGCCGAAGACCGGCACCAGCGGCAGCGTGGCCACCACGATGCCCGCGCTGAGGACGTCCTGCGTGGCGATCGCTGCGACGGTGAGGAGCGGCAGCACGGCTGCCAGCACCAGGGCCGGCAGGTAGCGGGTCAGGTAGGGCTCGGTGGCGCTGACCCCCCGGGTCACCAGCAGCGAGAGCCGGCCCTGGGCCACGTCGGGCCCGCCCGGCGCCAGCAGGCGCGCGACGAGGTGCCGGCGTACGTCGCTGCCCACGAGCGCGGCCGAGCGGGCTGCGGCCACGTCGCCGACCCATCCGACGAGCCCCCGACCGGCGAGCACGGCGACCGTGGCGAGCACCCAGGACCCGGCACCAGCGCCCTCGACGGCGGCGACGACCAGGCCCGTCACGGCGAACGCCTGCGCGATGACGAGCAGTGCGCCCACCCCGCCGCAGGCCAGGACCACGGCCAGCGGCAGCCGGGCGGGGCCCAGGCGGCGCAGCAGCCGGGGGTCGGTGGGCCTCACGCGTCGGTGCCGGCCAGCACCGGCTCGGGGATGTGGTGCACGGCGATCCGCCGGCGGAAGACCCAGTAGGTCCACGCCTGGTAGCCGATCACGACCGGGGTGAAGACCACGGCGACGACGGTCATGATGCCCAGGGTGTAGTCGGTCGCGGCTGCGTTGGTGGTGGTCAGGCCGACCCCGCCGGCCAGCGTGGTGGGCATGACGTCGGGGAAGAGCGCGACGAACAGCCCGCCCACCCCGAGCACGATCGTCGCGAAGGTGCCGATGAACGCCCAGCCCTCGCGTCCGGCCCGGGCCGCGCCCAGGCCGGCGACCAGGGCCAGCGCGGCGACCAGGAAGAGCGCGGCCGAGGCGGCGTTCCCGGTCTCGAGCTGGGTCCAGCCCAGGAACGCCACGGCGACCACGGCCGCCGCGACGCCGACCTTGAGCGCCAGCGCCCGGGCGGCGTGCCGGATCGGGCCGTCGGTCTTGAGGGCGATGAACATCGCGCCGTGGGTCAGGAAGAGCAGCAGCGTCATCGCGCCGCCGAGCAGCGCGTAGGGGGTGAGCAGGGTGAAGAAGCCGCCGGCGTACTCGAGGTCGGCGTCGATGGGGACCCCGCGCACGATGTTGGCGAAGGCCACGCCCCACAGCAGCGCCGGCACCACGGACCCGACGACGATGGCGGCGTCCCAGCGCGCCTTCCACTGCGCCTCGGGGCGCTTGGCGCGGTACTCGAACGCCACGCCCCGCACGATCAGGGCCAGCAGGATCAGCAGCAGCGGCAGGTAGAACCCGCTGAAGAGGGTGGCGTACCACTCGGGGAACGCCGCGAAGGTCGCTCCGCCCGCGACGAGCACCCACACCTCGTTGCCGTCCCACACCGGCCCGATCGTGTTGATCAGCACGCGGCGCTCGCGCTCACCGTGTCCCAGGACGGGCAGCAGCATGCCCACCCCGAAGTCGAAGCCCTCGAGGGCGAAGTAGCCGATCCACAGCACCGCGATCAGCGTGAACCAGATGGTGGTCAGTTCCATGTGTCCTGCGTTCCTCGTCGGGTTCGTCGCTCAGTAGGCGAAGGCGAGCGGGCGGTCGGGGTCCTGGTCGTCGTCGCGTTGCGTGGGGGCCTCGAAGGCGTCGGCTCCACGCACGATGTAGTGCAGGAGGAGCTTGAGCTCGACGACGGCCAGCACCCCGTACAGCGCGGTGAGCACGAGCAGCGAGGTCAGTGCCTCCGCCGGGCTGACGCCTGGCGAGACTCCGCGCTCGGTGGTCATCAGCCCGAAGACGACCCAGGGCTGGCGGCCCATCTCGGTGAAGATCCAGCCGAAGCTGTTGGCGAACAGCGGCATCAGCGGGAGCGTGACGCCCAGCCACACCCAGCGCGACGACCGGAGCCGCCGGCCACGGCGGGTGGCCCAGAGCACGGCGACCGCACCGGCCGCGCCGGCCATGCCGAGCCCGATCATCAGGCGGAAGCTCCAGTAGGTCAGCGGGATGACGGGGGTGTAGTCCCCGGCGGAGTAGTAGGCCTCTCCCGGGTCCTGGCCGTAGGTCTCGACGTACTCCTCGCGCAGGTCGTCGATGCCCCGCACCTCGGCGTCCAGGCTGCCGGAGCCGAGCCAGGACAGCAGCCCCGGCACCTTGATCGCGAAGCTCTCCTCGGTCCCGTCGAGCGACCCGATCGTCAGGATCGAGAACGCGGCAGGCTGCTCGGTCTCGTAGAGCCCCTCGGCGGCAGCCATCTTCATCGGCTGCACCTCGGTCATGATCTTGCCCTGGACGTCACCGGAGACCGTGACGGCCACGGACGCCGCGAGCAGCACCCAGGCCCCGGTGCGTGCCGCGCTGCGGTACATCCGGGCGTCCTGCCCCTCGTCCCGGCCCTGGCCGCGCACCAGGTGCCACACCGAGATCCCCACCACGAAGGCGGCGCCCGTCATGTACGCCGCCGCGACGGTGTGCGGGAAGGTCACGAGCTGCACCTTGTTGGTCAGCACCGCGACGAAGTCGGTCAGCTCGGCGCGTCCGGTCTCGGGGTTGAACGCGTAGCCGACCGGGTTCTGCATGAAGGAGTTGGCGGCCAGGATGAAGTAGGCCGAGAGCACGGTGCCGATGTGGACCAACCACATGGTCGCGGCGTGCAGCTTGGGCGGCAGCCGGTCCCAGCCGAAGATCCACAACCCGAGGAACGTCGACTCCAGGAAGAACGCCAGCAGCCCCTCGATGGCCAACGGTGCCCCGAAGACGTCACCGACGAAGCGCGAGTAGTCCGACCAGTTCATCCCGAACTGGAACTCCTGCACGATGCCGGTCACCAGGCCCAGGGCGAAGTTGATCAGGAAGAGCTTGCCGAAGAACTTCGTCAGTCGCAGCCACTGCTCGTTGCCGGTGCGCAACCACGCGGTCTCGTAGCCGGCCACCATGGCCGAGAGACCGATGGTGATCGGCACGAAGAGGAAGTGGTAGACGGTCGTGATGGCGAACTGCCAACGGGCAATGTCGAGGGTGTCGAGATCCACGACCTGATCCTCGGGCCCGCCGAGGCGCCGGGGCAGCGTCGTGGGTCCCCGACGATGGGGACCAAGGTCCCATCCTTTCCGGCGCGGAATGGGCCTGGAAATGACAGCAGCCCCACCGCGGTGCGGTGGGGCTGCTGAGAAGAATTGTCCGGCGGCGTCCTACTCTCCCACAACCTCTCGGTTGCAGTACCATCGGCGCTGAAAGGCTTAACTTCCGGGTTC
>NZ_JBDYKJ010000031.1:0-52028 GCF_040012395.1 Nocardioides sp. 31GB23
GAAGTTAAGCCTTTCAGCGCCGATGGTACTGCAACCGAGAGGTTGTGGGAGAGTAGGACGCCGCCGGACAATTCTTCGCAGCAGCCCCACCGCACCGCGGTGGGGCTGCTGTCATTTCCAGACTTCTTCTCGTGCCGCGCGCGGTGGCACAGCCGCGTGGCGCGCACAGGAAGGTCGGCACGCCGACTTCTCCACAGGGTCTCGGTGGGGGCTCCCACACCGGATGGATGCTTGTCACCCTGGTGGCCAGGAGGTGGTGCGGAATGCCCACGAAGGAGCAGTCAGAGGATCGCGAGGCGGTCAACGAGGTGCGGCTGCAGGGCCGGCTCGCACAGGACCCGCAGCTGCGCGAGCTGCCCAGCGGTGACCGGTTGTGGACCTTCCGGGTCGTCGTGGGCCGCCCGCCCCGGCCGGCGCAGGCCGACGGGCGCGGTCCCCGGGGCACCGTGGACGCCATCGAGTGCGCGGTGTGGGACGCGCGGGTGCGCCGCAGCGTGGAGCGCTGGCACGCCGGAGACGTGGTGGCGGTCGAGGGGGCGGTGCGCCGGCGCTTCTTCCGCAGCGGCGCCGGGACGGCCTCGCGGGTGGAGATCGAGGTCAGGTCCGGTCGTCGACTCCGTCGCGCACCGGGCGCATGAGCACGCCCACGCTGGGCTTGGGCTGGAACGACGTCGCCTTCTCCGGCAGCAACCTGCCGGCGCGCAGCACCCGCATCACCTCGTCGAGCTCCAGCGCGGGCAGCAGGACGGCTGTGCCGGCGGCGTTGTCGGCGCCGGAGAGTGCCTGGTCGGCGGTGTGCAGGTGGTCGACGGCAGGCGACGGCAGCCCCGCCGCGGCCAGGGCCGGAAGCAGGTCGTGGTGCAGCAGCTCGACGGGCAGCCGATCGGCAGGCACCCGGATCCAGGCGGCGTCGCGTCGGTCCGCCACCACCAGCACCTGCCGGTCGAGCGCCTCGAGCGCCTGGGCACGGCTGCCGGTGCGCACGTCGAGCCCGTGGGCGCGGGCCCGGTCGACGAGGTCCGCGACGCTGGCGCCGCGCAGCAACCGGTGGATGGCGCCGAGGAACAGCGGGGTGTCGTCGTGGTCGACCAGCATCGCCAGGCCCCGGCCCCACGGACCGTCCGCGCCGTGCTCGGCGCACAGCCTCAGGTACGCCGCGTAGCGGTGGTGCCCGTCGGCGATCAGCGCCTGGGTGCCGGCCAGGCACCGGGCGAGCTCGTCGGCGGTGGCGGGATCGGTCACGGCCCACGCCCGGTGGCGCTGGCCGCTGGGGTCGTCGACCTCGAGGTCCGGCTCGCCCGCGACCACCCGGTCGACCAGGGAGCGCTGCTGGGGGCCGGCGCGGTGGGCCAGCAGGATGGCCGCCGGCTGCAGCTGCATCTGGTGCATCCGCCGTTCCAGCTCGTCGACCTGCGCGGGCAGCACCCGCTCGTGCGGGAGCACCGCCGGGGTGGCGCCCGGGACCGCCTGCCGGGACAGGTCGAGAGCCCCGACCACACCACGCACGGTCATCCCGCGGGCGGTGTACTCGTGCACCCACACCGCGGGGGTGTCCTCCTCGACGGCGAGGCCCTCGCGCAACCAGCCGGCCAGCCGCTGCGGCACGCGCCCGTGCGGCGAGGCGAAGGCCCGGGCGCCCGCCGCGCTGCCCACGCGGTCGGCGGCCAGGTGCAACGCCCGGAAGGGGTGCAGCACCACGGGTCCGGCGAGGGCGGGCGGGCAGACCACAGCGCTCTCGTCCATCGGTGCATCGTAGGGTGCGGTCCGAACCACGACGGGGAGGGGACACACGTGCTGCGTGGGACGAGCGAGGCGCTGACCGAGCGCCACGACCTGGCGATGCTCGACCTCGACGGCGTCGTGTACGTCGACGGCGAGGCCGTGCCGCGCGCCGCGGAGTCGATCTCGAGCGCCCGCGAGGCGGGGATGCGGGTCGCCTTCATCACCAACAACGCCTCGCGCACCCCCACGACGGTGGCCGAGCACCTGTGCCGCCTGGGGGTCCGGGCCGATGCCGCCGACGTCGTGACCTCCGCGCAGGCCGCGGCTCGGGTCCTGGTCGAGGAGCTGGGGGAGGGCGCCCGGGTCGTGCTGCTCGGCGCCGAGGGGTTGGACGAGGCGGTGCGCGCCGTCGGGCTCGAGCCCGTCGGGGTGGAGGACGACGCCGCGGCGGTCGTGACCGGCTACGGCCCCGACGTGCGCTGGCGCGAGGTGATGCGCGCCGCGGTCCGCATCCGCGACGGGCTGTGGTGGGTGGCCAGCAACACCGACCTGTCGATCCCCACGGCGTACGGCACCGCACCCGGGCACGGCGTGCTCGTCGAGACGCTGCAGCGCTTCAGCGGGGTCGACCCCGTCGTCGCCGGCAAACCTGCGCGGCCGCTGCTCGACGAGACCGTGCGCCGGGTGGGCGGCCAGCGGCCGCTGATGGTGGGCGACCGGCTCGACACCGACATCGAGGGAGCCGTCGCCACCGGCGTCGAGGCGCTGCTGGTGCTGACGGGGGTCACCGACCTGGCGGCCCTGCTCTCCGCGCGTGCGCAGGAGCGGCCGACGTACCTGCACCTCGACCTGCGCGGGCTCCTGGAGCCGCACCCCGAGGTGGTCGTCGACGACACCGGCGCGACCTGCGGCGGCTGGACGGCCCGGGTCGACGACGGCCGGCTGGTGGTGCAGGGCCAGGGCGACGAGACCGACTGGTGGCGCGCCGCCGCCGTCGCCGGCTGGGCGCACCTCGACGCCACCGGTGACGTCGCGTCGACCGACGACCTGGTCGGGCCGCCGACGCCGGTGGGGCGGTAGCCTCGCGGCCATGGACGAGCAGCACCCCGCGGCACCCGACGGCCCGCACGCGGCCGAGGGACCGCACACCGGTGTGGCCGCGGTCGACGAGGTGACGGCCTCCATCGACGCGCTGCACGCGCGCCCCGTCGGCGAGCACGTGGCGGTCTTCGAGGCCGCCCACGACGCCCTGCGCCGCGCCCTCGACAGCGACCCTGACAGCGATCCCGACACGGGGACCAGCGCCCCAGACGAGGACTGAGCCGGTGCCGCCTCGTCGCCTGCGTCTCGACGCGGAGCTGGTCCGCCGCGGCCTGGCCCGCTCGCGCGAGCACGCCTCCGAGCTGGTGGCCCAGGGGCGGGTCAAGGTCTCCGGCGCCGTCGCCTCCAAGCCGGCGACGGGGGTGACCACCGACGTGGCCATCCTGGTCACCGAGGTCGACGGGGTGCCCGACTTCGTCTCCCGCGGCGGGCACAAGCTCAGCGGGGCGCTGGCCGCCTTCGGCCCGCACGGCTTCTCGGTCGCCGGTCGGCGCTGCCTCGACGCCGGGGCGTCCACCGGCGGCTTCACCGACGTGCTGCTGCGCGCCGGCGCCGCCGAGGTGGTCGCCGTCGACGTCGGCTACGGCCAGCTGGCCTGGTCGCTGCGCCAGGACGAGCGGGTGCGCGTGCACGACCGCACCAACATCCGCGAGCTGACCCCGGAGCTGGTCGGCGGCCCGGTCGAGGTGGTGGTCGGCGACCTGTCGTTCATCTCCCTGGTGCTGGTGCTCGACGCGGTGCTCTCGGTCTGCTCCGACGACGCCGACCTGGCCCTGATGGTCAAGCCGCAGTTCGAGGTGGGCAAGGACCGCGTCGGCAAGGGCGGGGTGGTGCGCGACCTCGACCTGCGCGCCGAGGCGGTGACCACCGTCGCCGCCGCCGCCGCGCAGCGCGGCTGGGGCGCGGTGATGGCGACCACCAGCCCCCTGCCCGGTCCCTCGGGCAACGTGGAGTTCTTCCTGTGGCTGCGGCGCGGCCCCGCTCGCGTCGACGCCGACGACCTCGCCCGTCTCGTGCGGGGCGAGGACCCGGTGGGGGAGCCGGGTGAGAGGGTGGAGCGGTGAGCCAGACCAGCACCCCACCGTCGCCCGACGCCACTGCCGCCGCCGACGGTGCCCGGCCGGTACGCCGGGTGCTGATGCTGACCCACACCGGTCGCGAGGAGGCCCGCAGCGCCGCCCGTGAGGTCGCCGCCGCGCTGGCCGGGCACGGGATGGTCGTGCGGATGATCGCCCGCGAGGCCCTCGACCTGGACATGAGCGTCGACGTCGAGACCACGCAGGACGAGTCGGGCGCCAGCGCCGGCTGCGAGCTCACGCTGGTCATCGGTGGCGACGGCACGATCCTGCGCGCCGCCGAGATCACCCGCGACTCCGGCACCCCGGTGCTCGGCGTCAACCTCGGCCACGTCGGCTTCCTGGCCGAGGCCGAGCACGACGACCTCGCCTCGGTCATCGACGCGGTGGTGGCCCAGCGCTACACCGTCGAGGACCGGATGAGCATCGACGTGCGGGTGCTGCGCGACGGCGAGGTCGTCACCTCGACCTTCGCGCTCAACGAGGCCAGCGTCGAGAAGGCCGCCCGCGAGCGGATGCTCGAGGTGGTCGTCGAGGTCGACGGCCGTCCGCTCTCGCGCTGGGGCTGCGACGGGGTCGTGTGCGCCACCCCGACCGGCTCGACCGCCTACAACTTCTCCGCCGGCGGCCCCGTGGTCTGGCCCGGCGTCGAGGCGCTGCTGATGGTGCCGATCAGCGCCCACGCGCTCTTCGCGCGTCCGCTGGTGGTGGCGCCCACCTCGGTGCTCGCGGTCGAGGTGCTCGCGCGCACCGACTCGGCCGGTGTGCTGTGGTGCGACGGCCGGCGCGCCGTCGACCTGCCGCCCGGCGCCCGGATCGAGGTGCGCCGCGGCGAGCGGCCCGTCCGCCTGGCCCGCCTGCACGAGGCGCCCTTCACCGACCGGCTCGTGGCCAAGTTCGGGCTGCCCGTGGAGGGCTGGCGCGGCTCGGCCGAGCGACGACGCAGGGGGCAGCACGCATGATCGAGGAGATCCGCATCAGCTCGCTGGGCGTCATCGACGCCTCCACGCTCGAGCTGGGGCCCGGTCTGACCGTGATCACCGGTGAGACCGGCGCCGGCAAGACGATGATCGTGACCGCCCTGGGCCTGCTCCTCGGCGGACGCAGCGACAGCGGCGCCGTGCGGGTGGGCGCCCGCACCGCGCGCGTCGAGGGCGTGGTCGCCACCGGCGACCTGCCCAACCTGGTGACCGCGGTCGAGGAGGCCGGCGGGGAGGTCGAGGACCAGCGCGTGGTGCTGGCCCGCAACGTCTCCGCCGAGGGCCGCTCCCGCGCGTTCGTGGGCGGCGCGGGGGTGCCGGTCTCGGCGCTGGCCGCGGTCGCCGAGCCCCTGGTCGCCGTGCACGGCCAGTCCGACCAGCACCGGCTGCTGCAGCCGCGGGCCCAGCGCGGGGCCCTCGACCGCTTCGGCGGCAAGCCCCTGGCTGCCCTGCTGGAGTCGTGGACCACCCTCTTCGACCGGCTGCGCGCGGTGGAGACCGAGCTCGAGGACGTCGTCACCCACGCCCGTGAGCGGGCCCGTGAGGCCGACCTGCTGCGCTTCGGCCTCGGCGAGGTCGAGGCGGTCTCGCCCGAGCCCGGCGAGGAGGAGGAGCTCGGCGCCGAGGAGACCCGGCTGGGCTTCGCCGACACCCTGCGCACCGCCGCCGAGCACGCCCGTGAGGCGCTCTCGAGCGAGGACGGCGCCCCCGACGCGCTGGCCACCACCTCGGCCGCCCGCACCGCCCTCGAGGCGGTGCGCGAGCACGACCCCGAGGCCGGCGCCCTGGCCGACCGGCTCGCCGACGTGACCTACCTGCTCTCCGACGTCGCCGCCGACGTCGCGGGCTACGCCAGCCGGATCGACGTCGACCCCGCGCGGCTCGCCGGGGTCTCCGAGCGGCGCGCCGCCCTGACCGCGCTGACCCGCAAGTACGGCGACACGGTCGAGGAGGTGCTGGCCTGGGCCGAGCGGTCGGCCGCTCGCCTGCTCGAGCTCGACGGCACCGACGAGCGCATCGAGCAGCTGCGCGGCGAGCAGGCCCGGCTGCGCGAGCAGCTCGCCGAGGCCGGCGAGCAGCTCACCGCCGCCCGGCGCGCCGCCGCCGAGCGGCTCGCCGCGGAGGTCACCTCCGAGCTCGGGCTGCTCGCCATGCCGCACGCCCGGCTGGGCATCAGCGTCCACCAGCACGAGAGCGCCGCGCCCGCCGAGGGCGAGCCGCAGCCCGGGGCACCGCTCCACGTGGGCGACCGGTGGCTGCGCTACGCCCGCTCGGGCCTCGACGAGGTGGAGATGCTGCTGGCCGCCAACACCGGCAGCGAGCCCCGACCCCTGCACAAGGGCGCCTCGGGCGGTGAGCTGTCACGGGTGATGCTGGCCCTCGAGGTGGCCCTGGCCGGCACCAGCCCGGTGCCCACCTTCGTCTTCGACGAGGTCGACGCGGGTGTCGGGGGCGCGGCCGCCGTCGAGGTCGGTCGCCGCCTGGCCCAGCTGGCCCGCAACGCGCAGGTGCTGGTGGTGACCCACCTGCCCCAGGTGGCGGCGTACGCCGACCGCCACGTGGTGGTGCGCAAGTCGCAGGACGGCACCATCACCAGCTCGGGCCTCACGCTCCTCGACGAGGCCGCCCGCGAGGTCGAGCTGTCGCGGATGATGGCGGGGCTGGCCGGTTCCGACACGGCCGTCGCGCACGCCCGCGAGCTGCTCGAGGTGGCCCAGCCGGCACGCGCCCTGGCCTGAGACCCGGGTCACAGCCCACCGCCGCGCGACACGGCGCACGCCTTCCATCAAGCGCCCCGCGACGGTGCGACAGTGGAGGGACATGAAGCTCTCGACCCGCCGCCGCCCCGCCCCCGTGCTGCCCGGCCTGACCGCCACCGCACGCGTGGAGCGCCGCCCCCGGACCCTGCTGACCCGCCTGCGCCCCGGCGACGTGGCGGTCGTCGACCACAGCGACCTCGACCGCGCTACCGCCCAGTCGCTCGTCGACGCCGGCGTCGTCGCGGTCGTCAACGCCGCTCCGATGCTCTCGGGCCGCTACCCCGCCCAGGGCCCCGGGCTGCTGGCCAGCCACGGCGTGCTGCTCCTCGACCGGGTCGGCGCCGCGGCCGGTGGGGTCGAGGACGGCACGAGCGTGCGCCTCCACGACGGGGTGCTGCACCTCGACGACGGCCGGGCCCTCGAGGGCCGGCTGCTCGAGGCGGCCGACCTCGAGGAGGAGACCACCCGCGCCCGGCTCGGCCTGGCCTCCCAGCTCGAGACCCTGACCCACAACGCCGCCGAGCTGCTGCGCCGCGAGGAGGAGCTGCTGCTGCACGGGCGCGGCCTGCCCACGCTGGCGACCAGCTTCGAGGGACGCGCCGCCGTCGTCGCGGTCGAGGGTCCCGAGCTCGCGGCCGAGCTGGCGCTCGTGACGCCCTACGTGCGCGAGCAGCACCCGGTCGTGATCGCCGTCCACCACGCCGCCGACCGGCTCGTGGCCGCCGGACTGCGCCCCGACGTGGTGGTCGTCGACGGACGCAGCGACCTCGACCCCCCGCGCGCCGCGACGCTGAGCGCGGCCGCCGACGTGGTGGTGGTCGTGGCTCCCGGCGCGGGGCACTCCCTGACCGCCGCCGTCGAGCGGACGGGGGTGCGGGCCGCGACGCTGAGCACCACCGCCACCGCCGAGGACGCCGCCCTCCTGCTGGCCAAGGCGGGGGAGTCGACCCCCGTGATCGGGGTGGGGCTGCACGCCGACCTCGAGGACTTCCTCGACCGCGACCGCGGCGGCGTCGCCAGCACCTACCTGACCCGGCTGGCGCTCGGCCCCCGGCTGGTCGACGCCACGGCCGTGCCGCTGCTCTACACCGGGCGGGTCCGCCCCCGTCACCTCTACGTCGTGATGCTCGCCGGCCTGGTGGCGCTGCTCTGCGCCCTGGCGGTCACCCCCGTGGGCCAGGAGTGGGCCACGCTCTGGGGCGAACGCCTCGCCGGCTGGGCCGACGCCCTGACCGACCGACTTCCCGACCTCTCGAGGTAGCACCGTGATCACCTACCGCCACCACGTCGTCTCCCTCGTCGCCGTCTTCCTGGCCCTCGCGGTCGGGGTCGTGCTCGGCGGCGGCCCGCTCGCCGACGCCGACGAGGGCAGCGACGACCAGGCCCCCGCGGCCTCCGCCGACGCCGCCCAGGACGCCCGGGGCGAGTACGCCGACGTGTTCGCCGCCGCCAGCGCCTCCCGCCTGCTCGAAGACGGCCTCGAGGGCCGCTCGGTGGCGCTGGTCAGCGCCGGCGGACCCGACGACGAGGTGCTGGGCGCCCTGACCGCCCACGTCGAGGAGGCCGGCGGCGAGGTGGCCGCGCGCTACGAGCTGCTCGACCGGCTGGTGGGCGGCTCCTCGACCTCGCTGGTCGACACGCTCGGCCAGCGCCTGGCCGAGGAGGTCGACGACGGTGCGATCGACCCCGACGCGCCGGCGTACGACCGGCTGGGCCAGCTCCTGGGGCTCGCGCTGGCCACCTCGGCCCCCGACGGCACGCCCGCGGGCGGCAACGCCCGCACGGTGCGCCAGGGCCTCGTCGGGGCCGACCTGCTGGCCACCAGCGACGCCGAGGCCTCCCGGGCCCCGCTGGTGCTGCTGGTGCTGGGCGAGGACACCGACCCCGACGTGCTGACCGGGCTGGCCTCGGGGCTGGCCACCGTCGCCGGTGGCACCGTGCTCGCCGGCGGCTCGGACTCGGCGCAGGACGGCACCCTGGCCGCGGTGCGCGAGGCCGGCACCCCCGGTGGCGTGGTCAGCGTCGACGGGGTCGAGACCCCCGCGGGGCAGGTCACGGCCGCCCTCGCGCTGCTGGTGGCCGGCAGCGGCGCCGGTGGCGACTACGGGCCCGCCGGGGTCGACGGGGCCGTCCCGCTCACCTGACCCCGCGCGTCGGTTCGAGGTCACCGCGCCGCTGGGATAGCATGGAGTTCCGTGAGGAACTCAGGCCCGACCAAGCACGTGTTCGTGACCGGAGGCGTCGCCTCCTCGCTCGGGAAGGGACTCACGGCCTCCAGCCTGGGTCGGCTGCTGCGCTCGCGCGGCCTCCGGGTGACGATGCAGAAGCTCGATCCGTACCTCAACGTCGACCCCGGGACGATGAACCCGTTCCAGCACGGCGAGGTCTTCGTGACCGACGACGGCGCCGAGACCGACCTCGACATCGGGCACTACGAGCGCTTCCTCGACACCGACCTCTCCCAGATCGCCAACGTCACCACCGGGCAGGTCTACTCGCAGGTCATCGCCAAGGAGCGCCGCGGCGACTACCTCGGTGACACGGTGCAGGTGATCCCCCACATCACCAACGAGATCAAGGACCGCGTGCTCGCCATGGGCGGCGCCGACATCGACGTGGTGATCACCGAGGTCGGGGGCACCGTCGGCGACATCGAGTCGCTGCCGTTCCTCGAGGCCGCGCGCCAGGTGCGCCACGACGTGGGTCGCGACAACTGCTTCTTCATCCACGTCTCGCTGGTGCCCTACATCGGGCCCTCCGGCGAGCTGAAGACCAAGCCCACCCAGCACTCGGTGGCCGCCCTGCGCCAGGTCGGCATCCAGCCCGACGCGATCGTGTGCCGCGCCGACCGCGAGCTGCCGATCTCGATCAAGCGCAAGATCGCGCTGATGTGCGACGTCGACGACGAGGCGGTCGTCACCGCCGCCGACGCGCCCTCGATCTACGACATCCCCAAGGTGCTGCACCGCGAGGGCCTCGACGCCTACCTGGTGCGCCGCCTCGACCTGCCCTTCCGCGACGTCGACTGGACGCTGTGGGACGACCTGCTCGAGCGGGTGCACCACCCCGAGGAGGAGGTCACCGTCGGCCTCGTCGGCAAGTACGTCGACCTGCCCGACGCCTACCTCTCGGTCGCCGAGGCCCTGCGGGCGGGCGGCTTCGCGCACAGCGCCAAGGTCAACCTGCGCTGGATCCCCTCCGACGAGTGCGCGACCCCCGCCGGTGCCGCCAAGCACCTCAGCGACGTCGACGCGGTCTGCGTGCCCGGCGGCTTCGGCATCCGCGGCCTCGACGGCAAGCTCGGCGCGCTGACCTACACCCGCACCCACGGCATCCCCACGCTGGGGCTGTGCCTGGGCCTGCAGTGCATGGTCATCGAGTACTCCCGCGAGGTGCTGGGCCTGGAGAAGGCCGGCTCGACCGAGTTCGACCCGCAGACCCCCGAGCCGGTCATCGCCACGATGGCCGAGCAGGTCGCCATCGTCGACGGCGAGGGCGACCTCGGCGGCACGATGCGCCTGGGGCTCTACCCGGCCGCGCTCAAGGAGGGCTCCGTGGTGCGCGCGGCGTACGGCGAGGCGCAGGTGCACGAGCGCCACCGCCACCGCTACGAGGTCAACAACGCCTACCGCGAGGACCTCGAGGCGGCCGGCCTGGTCTTCTCGGGCACCTCGCCGGACAACAACCTGGTCGAGTTCGTCGAGCTGCCCCGCGAGATGCACCCCTACTACGTCTCGACCCAGGCGCACCCCGAGTACCGCTCGCGCCCGACCCGTCCGCACCCGCTCTTCGCGGGCCTGGTCGGCGCCGCCATCACCCGGCAGCGCGAGCTGCGGTTCCCGATCGACGAGAAGGGCCTGCGCCGCAAGCCCGCCGACGACTGAGACGCGTGCCGCCCGGTAGCGTCGAGACCATGGACCACCCGCCGCTGCGAGACGTGCCCACGACCTGGCCGGTCGCCGAGTCGGCCGACCTGCACCGCGACGGCTGGGTCGTGGCGCTGCGCGAGGACCGGATCCGGCGCCCCGGCCACCCCGACGAGGAGCCGTTCCGCCGGGTCGTCCTCGAGCACCCCGGCGCGGCCGTGGTGCTCGCGGTCGACGAGCGCGAGCGGGTGCTGTGCCTGTGGCAGTACCGCCACGCCGCCGGGCACCGCTTCGTCGAGATCCCCGCCGGGCTGATGGACGGTGAGGACGAGGACCCGCTCGACGTCGCGCGCCGCGAGCTGGGCGAGGAGGCCGGGCTGGCGGCGGGGGAGTGGACGCACCTGGTCTCGACCTACGCCTCGCCCGGCATCTCCGCGGAGCTGGCGCACATCTACCTGGCGCGCGACCTGAGCGACGTCGGCCGGGGCGACTTCGAGCCCCAGCACGAGGAGGCCGAGATGGAGGCCGCCTGGGTGCCCTTCGACGACCTCCTGGCCGGTGTGCTGGAGGGGCGGTTGTGTGACGCACCTCTCGTCATCGCGATACTGGTGGCGCACGCTCGCGGACTCGCGGGAGCCGCCCGGCACGACGGGGTGCCGGCGGGAGTGCAGAAGGAAGGTGCAGCCAGGTGAAGGTCGGCGTCCCCAAGGAAGTCAAGAACCACGAGTACCGGGTGGCGATCACGCCCCTGGGAGTCAACGAGCTCGTCTCGGCGGGCCACCAGGTCGTCATCGAGGCCGGTGCCGGGCTGGGCTCGCAGGTCACCGACGAGGAGTACGTCGCCGCGGGCGCCGAGATGCTCCCCGACGCCGACGCGGTGTGGGGCAGCGCCGACATGATCTTGAAGGTCAAGGAGCCCGTCGCCGAGGAGTACCACCGGATGCGGGAGGGCCAGGTGCTCTTCACCTACCTCCACCTGGCGGCCGACAAGACCCTGACCGAGGAGCTGCTGGCCCGCAAGGTCACCGCGATCGCCTACGAGACCGTGCAGCAGGACAACGGCGCCCTGCCGCTGCTCTACCCGATGTCGGAGGTCGCCGGCTGCCTGGCGCCCCAGGTCGGCGCGCACTCGCTGCTCAAGGCCCAGGGCGGGCGCGGCGTGCTGCTCGGCGGGGTCGGCGGCGTGGCCAACGCCAAGGTCGTCATCATCGGCGCCGGCGTCTCGGGCCAGAACGCCGCCAACATCGCGCTGGGCATGGATGCCGACGTCACCCTGCTCGACACCGACCTCGAGAAGCTGCGGATGTCGTTCTGGCGCTACAACAACAAGGTGCACGGGCTGGCCTCCTCGAAGCTCGCGATCGAGCAGCACGTCACCGAGGCCGACATGGTCATCGGCGCGGTGCTGATCCCCGGCGCGGCCGCGCCCAAGCTGGTCAGCAACGAGCTGGTCTCGCGGATGAAGCCGGGCTCGGTGCTCGTCGACATCGCCGTCGACCAGGGCGGCTGCTTCGAGGACACGCGCGCCACCACCCACGCCGACCCGACGTTCATGGTCCACGACTCGGTCTTCTACTGCGTGGCCAACATGCCGGGCGCGGTGCCGACCACGTCGACGTACGCCCTGACCAACGCCACCATGCCGTACGCCGTCGCGCTGGCCGCCAAGGGCTGGCGCCAGGCGCTGCGCGACGACCGGTGCCTGGCCAAGGGGCTCAACACCCACGACGGCCAGCTGACCAACGGCCCCGTCGGCGCGGCGACCGGCATCGACGCCGTGGCGCTGGAGCAGGTGCTGTCCTGAGCGTGCCCGCCCTCGACGCGCCCACCGCGGCCGCCACCGACCAGCCGGCGGCCGCGGTGCGCACCTACCTCGACCACCTCTCGGTGGAGCGGGGCCTGGCGCCGAACACGCTCGCCTCCTACCGCCGCGACCTGCGCCGCTACCTGGCGCACCTCGCGGCGACGGGGGTCGAGCGTCTCGACGACGTCACCGAGGCGGGCGTGAGCGCGTTCCTGGTGCACCTGCGCGAGGGCGACGCCGACCACCCGCCGCTGAGCGCGACCTCGGCGGCGCGCACGGTGGTGGCGGTGCGCGGCTTCCACCGCTTCGCGCTGGCCGACGGGCTGGCGGCCCACGACCCGGCCAGCGGGGTCAAGCCCCCGACACCGGCCAAGCGGCTGCCCAAGGCGCTGCCGCTCGCCGACGTCGAGGCGATCCTGGAGGCGGCCGGCTCGCCGGGCACGTCGCTGGCGCTGCGCGACCGGGCGCTGCTCGAGCTGCTCTACGGCACCGGTGCCCGGATCTCCGAGGCGGTGGGTCTCGACGTCGACGACCTCGACCTGGCTCCGCACGGCGGGGACCGGCAGGAGGGAGCGGGGGACGCCTTCGAGGGCACCGTCCTGCTGCGCGGCAAGGGCGGCAAGCAGCGCGTCGTGCCGGTCGGCTCCTACGCCATCGAGGCGGTGCGCGCCTACCTGGTGCGCGCCCGCCCCGAGCTGGCCGGCCTCGGCGGCCCCGCCGGCACCGGTGGCGCGCTGTTCCTCAACGCCCGCGGCGGCCGGCTCTCGCGCCAGTCGGCCTGGACCGTGCTGACCCGCGCCGCCGAGCGCGCCGGCGTCACCCGCGACGTCTCCCCGCACACGCTGCGCCACTCCTTCGCCACCCACCTGCTCGACGGCGGCGCCGACGTGCGCGTCGTCCAGGAGCTGCTGGGCCACGCGTCGGTGACCACCACCCAGGTCTACACCCTGGTGACCGTCGACAACCTGCGTGAGGTCTTCGCGACCGCGCACCCGAGAGCCCGAGGCTGATGACCCAGCAGGACACCCGCACCACCGACCACCTGCAGGGCTTCGACTGGCCGCGGGCCGGGTCGGACGCCGACGCGGTCTACGAGGCGGTGGCGGCGTACGCCGCGAGCAAGGGCCTCGACCTCTACCCGCACCAGGACGAGGCGGTGCTCGAGCTGCTGGCGGGCAGCAACGTGGTGCTCGCGACCCCGACCGGGTCGGGCAAGTCGCTGGTGGCGCTGGCCGCGCACGCCACCGCGCTGGCCGACGACCGGGTCTCGTTCTACACCGCGCCGATCAAGGCGCTGGTGAGCGAGAAGTTCTTCGACCTGTGCACCGTCTTCGGCGCCGACAACGTCGGGATGCTGACCGGGGACGCCGCGGTCAACGCGGACGCGCCGATCATCTGCTGCACCGCGGAGGTGCTGGCCAACGTGGCGCTGCGCGAGGGACGCGCCGCCGACGTCGGGCTGGTGGTGATGGACGAGTTCCACTACTACGGCGAGCCCGACCGCGGCTGGGCCTGGCAGGTGCCGCTGCTGGAGCTGCCGCAGGCCCAGTTCCTGCTGATGTCGGCCACCCTGGGCGACGTCAGCGCGCTGGGCATCGACCTGACGCGGCGCAACGGTCGCGAGACCGCGGTCGTCGACGACGCCGAACGCCCGGTGCCGCTGTCGTTCACCTGGTCGCTCGACCCGCTGCCCGAGCGGCTCGAGGAGATCGTGACCACCGGCCAGGCGCCGGTCTACGTCGTGCACTTCACCCAGGCCGCCGCCGTCGAGCACGCCACCTCGCTGCTCAACGCGAGCTGGATCCCCAAGCCGGAGGGGATGACCGAGCGGCTGGCCGGCACCCGCTTCGGCGCCGGCTTCGGCAAGACCCTGGCCAAGCTGCTCAAGCGGGGCATCGGCGTGCACCACGCCGGCATGCTCCCGCGCTACCGCCGCCTGGTCGAGCAGCTGGCCCAGGCCGGGGAGCTGTCGGTGATCTGCGGCACCGACACCCTGGGGGTCGGCATCAACGTGCCGATCCGCACCGTGCTCTTCACCGGTCTGGCGAAGTTCGACGGCACCCGCCAGCGGGTCCTGCGCACCCGCGAGTTCCTCCAGATCGCCGGTCGTGCCGGCCGGGCCGGCTTCGACACCGCCGGCTACGTCGTGGTCCAGGCCCCCGAGCACACCATCGAGAACGAGAGGGCCAAGGCGAAGGCGGCGGCCAAGAACGCCACGATGAGCGCCGAGAAGCAGGCCAAGCGCAAGTCGAAGGCCCAGCTGAAGAAGCCGCCCGAGGGCACGGTGGTGTGGACCGAGCAGACCTTCGACAAGCTCGTGGCCGGCGAGCCCGAGGCGCTGGCCTCGCGGATGAAGGTCGACAACTCGATGCTCCTCAACGTGGTCTCGCGCGAGGAGGACGCCTTCCCGGTGCTGCGCCGGCTGCTCACCGACAACCACGAGGAGCCACGCCAGCAGCGCCGGCTGGCCCGTCGGGCGCTGCGCCTGGCCCGCTCGCTCGTCACCTCGGGGGTGCTGGTGCGCCTCGCGGAGCCCGACGAGCACGGACGCCGCTACCGGCTGACCCACGACCTGCCGCCCGACTTCGCGCTCAACCAGCCGTTGGCCCACTTCGCGCTCGAGGCGTTCGACGTGCTCACGCCCGCGGAGGAGTCCGGCGACCCGGTGACCCACGCCCTCGACGTGGTCTCGGTCGTCGAGTCCGTCCTCGACTCGCCGCGCCAGGTGCTGATGGCCCAGCAGTGGGCCGCGCGCGGCGAGGCCGTCAACGAGATGAAGGCCGACGGCATCGAGTACGAGGAGCGGATGGCGCTGCTCGAGGAGATCACCTGGCCGCAGCCGCTCGCCGAGCTGCTCGGGGCGGCGTACGAGCTCTACCGCGGCGCGCACCCGTGGCTGCCCGAGGACGCGCTGGACCCCAAGTCGGTCGTGCGGCAGATGTACGAGCAGGGGATGAGCTTCACCGACCTGGTGGGGCGCTACCAGCTGGCCCGCTCGGAGGGTCTGGTGCTGCGCTACCTCACCGACGCCTACCGCACGCTGCGCCAGAGCGTCCCCGAGCAGCACCGCTCCGAGGAGCTGGAGGGGCTGGTGGAGTGGCTGGGCGAGACGGTGCGCCAGACCGACTCCTCGCTGCTCGACGAGTGGGAGGCCCTCACCGACCCGGCGGCCGCGCTGGCCCGCCTGGGCGACGAGCTGACCCACCACGCCCCGCCGCCACCGCCTCGGCCGCTGTCGCAGCAGGGCCGCTCCTTCGACGTGATGGTGCGCAACGCGATGTTCCGCCGCGTCGAGCTGGTGGCGCGCGACGACCTCACCGGGCTGATGGCGCTCGAGCGGGCCGCGGCCGACCGCACCGAGCCGCCCCGCGAGGTGGTGATGGGTCGCTCGGCGTGGGACGGCGCGATCGAGGAGTACTACGCCGAGCACGACAGCGTCGACCTCGGGCCGGACGCGCGGGGGCCGCGCCTGCTGGTCACGACCACCAGCACGGGCGTCCCGCCCGGCCTCGACGGCGACGGGCCCGCGGCCCGGCTGCTCGAGGTGCGCCAGACGGTGCACGACCCCGCGGGGCACCACGACTGGGTCATCGACGCGGTGGCCGACCTGGACGCCTCCGACGAGCTGGGCGAGCTGGTGATGCCCACCGTGGCCTTCCACCGGCTCGGCTGAGGTGGCTGCGTGAGCCGCCTGATCAGGCCGCCCAGCTCGGTCCTGCTCCTGGTGGGGCGTGAGGACTTCACCCCGCCGACCTCCTTCGGCGGGGCCCCCTGCGCCGCGACCCCCGACTGCCTGGCGGTCGCGGTGCGCGACGTCGAGGACGGGCCGACCCTGGCCGAGCTCACCGACGACCCGGGAGCCGCGGGGCTCCAGGACCTGATGACGCTCGGCGACGTGCGGCTGGAGTCGGAGGGCCTGCTGGTGCTGCGCAACGTCTACAGCCGCGAGTACGGCACGGTCGGGGTCGAGGCGGGCACCGTGCGGGTGCGCGTGCTGGCCGACGACGACTCCGAGCCCGGACACGTGGTGTTCCTGGTCGGCGGCCCGCCGCAGGGGTGAGGGGCGCCGACCTAGCATCGGGCCCATGAGCGACCTCACCGTGACCGACCAGCCCGAGCAGCAGCGCTACGTGGCCCACGTCGACGGCGTCGAGGCCGGGGCGGCGCAGTACGAGCTGGCCGACGACCCGGCGCGCATCGTCTTCACCCACACCGTGGTCGACGATGGTTTCGAGGGCGAGGGGGTCGGCTCCGCGCTGGCCCGCACCGCCCTGGACGACGTGCGCGCGGCGGGGGAGCGCAGCGTCGTGGCCCGGTGCTCCTTCGTCGCCGGCTGGATCGACAAGCACCCCGACTACCAGGACCTGCTGGCCGGCTGACGGCACGCGAGTTCTCCACAGATTTCTCCACAGGTGGGGGATCGCCTGTGCAGGCCCACCGGGGGCTCGTGCACAGATCGGGGCACCCGACCGGACCGCGGCGGCGAACCTCGCCAGATGCTTGTGGGCGGCCCGGAGCGGTCCTAGGCTCGCCCGCAACCCGGACCCGGTCGACCGTGTCGACAAGTCGTCGTGCCGCCGTGGGCGGGGCCGGTGGAGGAGCAGCAGATGAGCGATGGTGGGATGTCCCCGGGGACCGGAGCAGGTCACGGCGGCGCCAGCGCACCCGAGGTGCCGCCACTGGTCCGTGCCCCTGCCCAGCCGCCCGCCCCCGATCTCGGAGACGATCTGTCCGTGAGCGACCCCCTGCCCTTCGAGCGTCCGGCGCGCCGTGACGCCGGCGCCCCGGTCCTCGGCCCCACCGGCCGGCCGATGCCGGACTTCCCCGAGCCAGGCCCCGTCGCCGAGCACGGCAAGGCCCGCGTCGTGGCGATGTGCAACCAGAAGGGCGGCGTCGGCAAGACGACGACCACCATCAACCTCGGCGCGTCGCTGGCCGAGTACGGCCGCAAGGTGCTGCTGGTCGACTTCGACCCCCAGGGCTCGCTGTCGGTGGGTCTCGGGCTCAACCCGCACGAGATGGACCTCTCGGTCTACAACCTGCTGATGGAGCGTGACGTCACCCTCGACGACGTCGTCGTGCCCTCCGGCGTGCCCGGCATGGACCTGCTGCCCTCCAACATCGACCTCTCGGCCGCCGAGGTGCAGCTGGTCCACGAGGTCGCGCGCGAGCAGACCCTGCAGCGCGTGCTCGCCCCGGCGCTCGAGCAGTACGACGTCGTGCTCATCGACTGCCAGCCCTCGCTGGGCCTGCTGACCGTCAACGCGCTGACCGCCGCCCACGGGGTCCTCGTGCCCCTGGAGTGCGAGTACTTCGCGCTGCGCGGGGTGGCGCTGCTCAAGACGACGATCGACAAGGTCCGCGAGCGGCTCAACCCGGGTCTCGAGATCGACGGCGTGCTCGGCACCATGTTCGACGGCCGCACCCTGCACTCGCGCGAGGTGATGGAGCGCCTGGTGCAGGCGTGGGGCGACAAGGTCTTCCACACCGTCATCCGTCGCACCGTGAAGTTCTCCGACTCCACCGTCGCCGGTGAGCCGATCACCAGCTACGCCTCGTCCTCCGCCGGCGCGGAGTCCTACCGGCAGTTGTCGCGGGAGGTGCTGGCTCGTTGGCTCGACGGGTGAGCATGCCGGCCGCCGACGACCTGTTCCGCCCCACGGCCCCGCAGCAGAGCGAGCCTCGCGAGGAGCCGCCGAAGGAGCAGGCCAAGCCGGCCGCGCGCTCCCGGCCCAGCGGGCGGGTGCGCCACGACGAGAAGATGACGGTCTACATCACCTCCGAGGAGCTGCTGGCCGTCGAGCAGGCCCGCCTGGCGCTGCGCAGCGGCCACGGCCTGGCCGTCGACCGCGGCCGGCTGGTGCGTGAGGCGCTGGCCATGACACTGGCCGACTTCGAGGCCCGCGGCGAGGACAGCGCGCTCGTACGCCGCCTCGCCGAGGAGTGAGCAGCACCATGAGCACCGGGGCGGGCGCCGTCGAGACCGACGCCGACGCCACGAGCCCCGCGTTCGCCGTGCGTCTCGACAACTTCGAGGGCCCCTTCGACCTGCTGCTCAACCTGATCGCCAAGCACAAGCTCGACATCACCGAGGTGTCGCTCTCGAGGGTCACCGACGAGTTCATCGCCCACGTCAAGGCGCTGCGCAGCGCACCCGCCGCGGCGTCCGCGACCGGGCGCGACGCCTCGCTCGACCTGGAGCAGACCACGTCGTTCCTGCTGGTCGCCTCCACGCTGCTCGACCTGAAGGCGGCCCGGCTGCTGCCCCAGGGCGACGTGGAGGACGAGGAGGACCTGGCGCTGCTCGAGGCCCGCGACCTGCTCTTCGCCCGGCTGATCCAGTACCGCGCCTACAAGCAGGTCGCCGCGGTCGTGGAGGGCCGGCTGCTCGACGAGGCGCGCCGCTACCCCCGCGCCGTCGGCCTCGAGGACCGCTTCGCCTCGCTGCTGCCCGAGGTGCTCATCGGCATCGGGCTCGAGCAGTTCGCCGCGCTGGCCGCGAAGGCGATGGCGCCCAAGCCGGTCGTCGAGGTCTCCCTGCAGCACATCCACGCCGCCCGGGTCTCGGTGCGCGAGCAGGCCGCGATCGTGGTCGAGCGGCTGCGCCGCGCCGGCACCACCACCTTCGCCGCGCTGTGCCGCGACTCCCCGGACACCCTGACCACCGTGGCCCGCTTCCTCTCGCTGCTCGAGCTCTTCCGCGAGGGCGTCGTGGTCTTCGACCAGGTCACGCCGCTGGGCGTGCTCACGCTGCGCTGGACCGGTGACGACGACGTCGACGCCGACGCCCTGGTCACCGACGAGTTCGAGGGCGCCCCGCCCGCTCCCACCGACACCCCCGAGGAGGGCCTCGCGTGAGCGACCCCCTGATCGAGACACCCGAGCCGCTGGCCCAGCCGCTCGCCCGGCCGTTGACACTGCGCCCGGCGCTGGAGGCGGTGCTGATGGTGGCCGACCAGCCCCTCGACGCGGTCAGCCTGGCCACGGCCGTGGGGCACCCCGTCGAGGACGTCGTCGGCGCCCTGCAGACGCTGGCCGAGCAGTACGACGAGCAGGACCGCGGCTTCGAGCTGCGCCACGTGGCCGGCGGGTGGCGCTACTACACCCGCGAGGCCTACGCCCCCGCGGTGGAGCGGTTCGTGCTCGAGGGCCAGCAGGCCCGGCTGACGCAGGCGGCGCTTGAGACGCTCGCGGTGGTGGCCTACCAGCAGCCGGTCTCGCGGGCCCGGGTCTCGGCGGTGCGCGGCGTCAACGTCGACGGCGTCATGCGCACCCTGCTGACGCGGGGCCTGGTCGAGGAGTCCGGGCAGGACGCCGGCACCGGCGCCCACCTCTACCGCACCACCACCTACTTCCTCGAGCGGATCGGGATCAGCTCGCTCGACGAGCTGCCCGAGCTCGCGCCCTACCTGCCCGAGATGGCCGACCTCGAGGACGAGCTCGAGCGCGTGGGAGGGTTCACCGCAGAGCCCGACGACCACGTCGCCGCCCCGACCGAGGAGACCCCGTGACCCGCCCGCCGCACGACCGCCCCGCCCCCCTCGGTGAGGACGACGGTCGCGAGATCCCGCTCGACGACGACGGGCAGGTGCGGCTGCAGAAGCTGCTGGCCCAGTCGGGCGTGGCCTCGCGGCGCAAGTGCGAGGAGCTGATGCTCGCCGGGCTCGTCGAGGTCGACGGCGAGGTGGTCACGCGGCTGGGCACCAAGGTCGACCCGCGCACCGCGGTGGTGCGCGTCGAGGGCCACCGGCTGCCGCCCACGAGCCCCCACGTCTACCTGGTGCTCAACAAGCCGCGCGGGGTGGTCTCGACCATGTCGGACCCCGAGGGGCGGCGCACCCTGGGCGACGTCGTGGCCGAGCGCCCCGAGCGGCTCTTCCACGTCGGGCGCCTCGACACCGACACCTCGGGGCTGATCCTGCTCACCAACGACGGCGACTTCGCCCACCGCATGGCCCACCCGTCGTACGAGGTGGACAAGACCTACGTCGCCGAGGTCGAGGGCCAGGTGCACCGCGGCACCATCAAGAAGCTGTTGGCCGGGGTGGAGCTCGAGGACGGGCCGGTGACGGTGAGCCGCGCGCGGCTGGTCGAGGGCAGCCACGGCCGCACCGACCGCGAGCGCAGCATCGTCGAGCTGGTCATCCACGAGGGCCGCAACCGCATCGTGCGCCGCCTGCTCGACCACGTCGGCCACCCGGTGCGCCGGCTGACGCGCACGGAGCTGGGTCCGGTGCGCCTGGGCGGGCTGCAGCCCGGTGAGCTGCGCGAGCTGACCCGCACCGAGCTGGGCAGCCTGCTGGACCGCGCTCAGCTGTGAGCAACGGGCCCCGATAGCCTGGGGCCCCGGCAACCGGGTGGACGAGGCAGATGGAGGAGCAGACGTGGCGGTGCGAGCGGTCCGGGGCGCGACCCAGCTCGAGGAGGACACGCGCGACCACATGCTCGAGCGGGTCGCGGAGATGGTGCTCGACGTGATGGCCTCCAACGGTCTGGAGGTCGACGACTTCATCTCGGTGATCTTCACCGCCACCTCCGACCTGGTCGCGGAGTTCCCGGCGTACGCCGCTCGGCGGCTGGGCTTCGGCGAGGTGCCGCTGATCTGTGCCCGCGAGCTCGAGATCGAGCGGTCGATGCCGCGGGTGGTGCGGATGATGGCGCACGTCGAGACCGACCTGCCGCGCGGCGAGATCACGCACAGCTACCTGCACGGCGCCGCGGCGCTGCGCAGCGACCTGACCCGCGTGCGCTCGGTGCCCGACGCCGATGGCTGAGACCGGTCGGCTGGTCGGGCCCGTCGAGGTCGTCGGCACCGGCCTGGTCGGCACCTCCGTCGCGCTGGCCTGCCGCCGCGCCGGGCTCGAGGTGCTGCTCAGCGACCGCAGCGACGAGCACGTGCGCACCGCCAGCGGGCTGGGCGCCGGCCGCGCCCGACGCCCCGACGACCGGCCCCAGCTGGTGGTCGTCGCGGTGCCGCCCGACGCGCTCGGGCCCGTGATCACCGCGGCGCTCGCCGCCTCCGACGCGGTCGTCACCGACGTGGGCAGCATCAAGGCCCGCCCGCTGGCGCACGTGCTCGAGGACCCGGCGGCGGCCAGGCACGCCTCCCGCTACGTCGGCAGCCACCCGATGGCGGGCAGCGAGCACTCCGGCCCGCTGGCCGCGACCGAGACGCTCTTCGAGGGCCGGCCGTGGGCGATCACGCCGCACCCCGGGGCCGACGTGGGCGCCGTCGAGCTCGTCGAGGACCTGGTGCGCGTGGTGGGCGCCGTGGTCGCGTGGCTGACCCCCGAGGAGCACGACCGGGCCGTCGCCCGCATCTCGCACGTGCCGCACCTGGTCTCCTCGCTGGTGGCCGCGCGGCTGGCCGGCGCCCCCGACAACCACCTCTCGCTGTCGGGACAGGGCGTGCGCGACGTGACCCGCGTGGCGGCAGGCGACCCTCGGCTCTACGGCCAGATCGTGGCCGGCAACGCCGCGGCCGTGGGCGAGCTGCTGGTCGAGCTGCGCGGCGACCTCGACGCGATGATCGCGGCCATCGGCGCCGACGAGCGCGGCGACCTCGAGCAGCTGCTCGAGGTCGGCGTGGCCGGCACCCGGGCCATCCCGGGCAAGCACGGCGCGCCCGCGACGGCCACGGTCTCGGTCTTCGTCACCGTGCCCGACCACCCCGGCGAGCTGGCCCGGCTGCTGGCCGACGCGGTGGCCAGCGAGGTCAACGTCGAGGACATCCGCATCGACCACGACACCAGCCGGCCCACCGGCCTGGTCGAGCTCGTGGTCGACGAGCGCAGCGGCGAGCGGCTCCTGGTGTCGCTGGAATCCCGCGGCTGGGTGACGCACCGGTAGGCTGCGGGCCCGTGATCACCAAGCCGACCGACCCCGACCCGACGCACGGGACCGGCATCGTGGTGGCCGTCGACGGCACCTCGGGCTCCGGCAAGTCCAGCACGTGCCGTGGCGTGGCCTCCCGACTGGGCCTGCGCTACCTCGACACCGGTGCGATGTACCGGGCGATGACCTGGTGGATGCTCGAGCACGGCGTCGACGTGCACGACGCCGAGGCCGTGGCCGCGCGCTGCACCGAGCCGGTCATCGACTCCGGCACCGACCCCCTCGGGCCCACGATCCACGTCGACGGCCACGACGTGGGTGTCGCGATCCGCACCGAGCAGGTCACCGGCTCGGTCTCGCCCGTCTCCACCGTGCCCGCGGTGCGCGCCCGGCTGGTGCAGGTGCAGCGTGCCGAGATCGCCGCCGCGGTCGAGGGGGCGGGCATCGTGGTCGAGGGCCGCGACATCGGCTCGGTCGTCGCCCCCGACGCGCCCGTCAAGCTCTACCTCACCGCCGACCCCGCGGCTCGTGCCGCGCGACGGGCCGCCGAGGAGGGCGGCTCCGACGTGGCGGCGGTCGAGAGGTCGCTGCGCGGTCGCGACGAGATCGACTCCGGGCGCGCGGTCTCGCCGCTGACGATGGTCGAGGGGGCCGTGCACCTCGACACCACGGCGTACACGCTCGAGGAGGTCGTGGACCTGGTCGTCGGCCTCGTCGAGGCGGTGGAGAGCCCCGCGTGAGCACCGCGCCGTCGCCGCGGCTGCGCACCACGCACTCCGACCCGCCCCGCACGGCGCAGGAGCCCCACCCGCCCCGCTTCCTGCTGCACTCGCTGCGGCCGGTGTCGCGCTGGCTGATCCGGCGCCGCTACCGCGTCGAGGTGCTGGGAGCCGAGAACGTGCCGGCCAGCGGTCCCGTGGTGCTGGCGGCCAACCACGTCGGGGTGATCGACGGCCCGATGCTGGCGATCTTCGCGCCGCGCCCGGTGCACGCCCTGACCAAGCACGAGATGTTCAGCGGACGCCTCGGGCGCTTCCTGCACCTGTCGGGGCAGCTGCCGCTCGACCGGTTCCGCACCGACGTGGCGGCCGCCCGCAGCTGCCTGCGGGTGCTGCGCGACGACGGCGTGATCGGGATCTTCCCCGAGGGACGCCGCGGCCCGGGCGACCTCCAGCGCTTCCACCGGGGGGCGGCCTACTTCGCCCTCGCGGCGGGTGCGACGGTGGTGCCGGTCTCCTTCTTCGGCACCCGTGAGCCGGGCGGGCGCAGCAGCTCGCTGCCGCGCAGGGGCGCGCCGATGCACGTGGTCTTCGGTCGACCCGTCACCATCGACGCAGTGGCCTTTCCGCGCACCAAGGAACAAGTGGAGACCACCTCGCAGTTGTTGTGGACGCACATGACGCGCGAGCTGGAGTCCGCCCGGGCCCGCACGGGCCGCGAGCTGCCGGGCCCCCTGCCCGCAGGAGACCTCGAACCCGACCCCGCCACCGGGGTCACCGATCTAGGAGCACCATGACCGAGCACGCCGACGGCATCCCCACCGAGGGGCCGCTCGTCGACGGCCCCCTGCCCGTCCTGGCCATCATCGGCCGGCCCAACGTGGGCAAGTCGACGCTGGTGAACCGCTTCATCGGCCGTCGCGAGGCGGTCGTCGAGGACGTCCCGGGCGTCACCCGTGACCGGGTGTCCTACGACGCGCACTGGAACGGGCGCGCCTTCACCGTCGTCGACACCGGCGGCTGGGACCCCGACGCGCGCGGTCTCGCGGAGCGGATCGCCGCCCAGGCCGAGATCGCGATCTCGCTGGCCGACGCGGTGCTCTTCGTGGTCGACGCGACCGTGGGCATCACCGACGCCGACGAGGCAGTGGTGCGGATCCTGCGCAAGGCCGGCAAGCCGGTCGTGCTGGCGGCCAACAAGGTCGACGACGAGCGCACCGAGGCCGAGGCCTACGGCCTGTGGAACCTGGGTCTCGGCGAGCCCTTCCCGGTCTCGGCCCTGCACGGGCGCGGCTCGGGCGACCTGCTCGACGCCGTGCTGGCCGCCCTGCCCGAGCCGCCGCCCGAGCGCGACGCCGAGGTCGGCGGCCCCCGGCGCATCGCGATCGTCGGCAAGCCCAACGTCGGCAAGTCCTCGCTGCTCAACCGGCTGGCCGGGGAGGAGCGGGTGGTCGTCGACAACGTCGCCGGCACCACCGTCGACCCGGTCGACGAGCTGGTCTCGCTGGGCGGGCGCGACTGGCGCTTCATCGACACCGCGGGCATCCGCAAGCGCGTCAAGGAGGCCTCGGGGCACGAGTACTACGCCTCGCTGCGCACCTCGATCGCCATCGACCGCGCCGAGGTCGCCGTGCTGGTGCTCGACGGCGGGCTGTCGATCTCCGAGCAGGACGTGCGGATCCTCCAGACCGTCCGCGAGGCCGGCCGCGCCCTGGTCATCGCGTTCAACAAGTGGGACCTCGTCGACGAGGAGCGCCGCTACTACCTCGAGCGCGAGATCGAGCGCGAGCTCGTGCAGGTCCAGTGGGCCCCGCGCATCAACGTCACCGCCCGCACCGGCTGGCACGTCGACCGGCTCGTGCCGGCCCTCGACAAGGCGCTGGAGGGCTGGGAGACCCGCGTGCCCACCGGTGCGCTGAACGCGTTCCTGGGTCGCCTGGTCGCCGAGCACCCGCACCCGGTGCGCAGCGGCAAGCAGCCCAAGATCATGTTCGGCACCCAGCCCTCGACGGCGCCGCCGACCTTCGTGCTGTTCACCTCCGGCAAGCTCGACGACGGCTACGAGCGCTACATCGAGCGGCGCCTGCGCGAGGAGTTCGGCTTCGTCGGCACCCCCATCGTGATCAACCAGCGGGTGCGCGAGAAGCGCAAGCGCTGAGCCCCGGTCCCGCCCGGGGTGCCGATGTCGGACCTCGGGTGGGGCTGTTGTAGTGTTCACGCGTCGCGAGGCGCTGCAGTGCAGCGGATCGCGCAGTTCGGGCTGTGGCGCAGCTTGGTAGCGCACTTGACTGGGGGTCAAGGGGTCGCAGGTTCAAATCCTGTCAGCCCGACCGAAGTAACAGCAGGTCAGAGGCGGTTCCCGCGAAGAGCGGGGGCCGCCTCTTCCTCGTTCTCACCCCCTTGTGCGTGCACTGTGCGTGCACGGACCCGCCGAGCCGGCACCAGCGAGGCCGCTGCGTTGGCCGCCTCGTGCTCGGTGGACTCGAGCAGGTGGCTGTAGATGTCGGCCGTCACGGACACGCTCGAGTGGCCCAGTCGCTTCGAGACGACGGCCAGCGGAGTGCCGGCCGCGAGCTGCAGCGAGGCCTGCTGGTGGCGCAGCCCGTGGAACGTCATCGGCGGGAGCCCAGCCCCGGCCCGGAGCCGGTCGAAGAGCCGGGTCACGTACTGCAGCTTGAGCGGGCGTCCGTCCTCCATGGTGAACACTCGGCCACTGTCGGCGTACGCCGCAGCCCAAGCGGCGCTCTCGGCGCCCTGGGCGATCTGCCAGGCCACCAGGGCTCCGATAGCCCGGTCGTCCAGCGCAACACGGCGGCGGCCGGCGTCCGTCTTCGTGGTGTCACGGCGCACGCGCAGCTCACGGCGGGCCAGGTCGACGTCGGTCCAGGCGAGCGAAACGAGCTCGGCGCGACGCAACCCCGTGAAGACGGCGACCTCGAAGAGCGAGCCGAGGCGGTGCTCGGCGGCGTGGTCGAGGAAGGCACCGACCTGCGCGGCCTCCCAGGGTGTGAAGTCCTTGCCGTCGGTCGCCGGCAGCTCGAGGAGTCGCGCTGGGGTCTCGTCGATGATCTCGTCCCGCACCGCCGAGGTGAGGCAGCCCTGGATGACGGCGACGATCCTGCGCACCGTCACCGCACCGCGGCCGGCGGCCGTCAGGTCGTCGATGAAGGCCTGCACGTGGCCGCGGCGGATCTCGCGCAGCCGCATGCTCCCGAGTCGCGACGGCGTGATGTCCTGGTCGGCGTATCGGCGGTAGTTCTCGAGCGTCGTGGGGGCCAGGGGCTTGCCACCCTTGGCGCCGACCCGGGACCGGCGCTCCAGCCACTTCTCGAGGTACTCGGCGAGGGTGTCGCGGTTCGGTGCCAGCCACTTGCCCTGGTCGAGCTTCACCGCGGCGGCGTTGCGGGCCTGCTGCGCCTCGCGCTTCGTCGCGTAGGTGCCGCCGTTGACCTGGCGGCGCTTCTTCGTCATCGGGTCGAAGCCGGCCGAGAGCCGGAAGGACCAGCGGCCGTGCTTCGGGTCCTCAAGCATCGCCGGGCAGGCACGTGAGCGCTGGGCATCGGTCGCCTGCTCGGGCAGCGTGCCGTACGTCTTGCCGGCTTCGTCTCGACAGCCGCAGCGACGGAAGACGCCGCTCACTGAGCCTGATCCATCTTCGCGAGGACGTCTTCAAGGAAGGCCAAATCAGACCCGGCGTCCCAGTTCGCGTCTGGTGCCACGCCCTCGACCCGGCGCGCTTCGGCCAGAGAGCGCAGGCGTAGGGCCCACTCCTCGTCGAGTCGCCCCGCGGCCGCCTGACGGTCCACGACACCGAAGTACCGCTCGGCAGCGGCCTCGAACTCGGCGCGCAGCTTTCCTCCCTCAGCGACGTCGACGAACCACTGGTACCGCTCGGCGAAGCCTGGCGGCAGAAGGAGATCTTCCAGCGCGAGGCCGAAGGTGCGAGCGAAGCCAAGCGCCTCGTCGACGGTGATGCTCCGGCCGCCGGCCGTGGCGGACGCCTCGAGTCGTGAGATGGCTGACTGAGGGACGTGGCACCCGTGCTCCGCCAGTGCGCGCACGAGCTGCGGCTGGGTCCATCCGCGCTGAGTTCGCAGCTCCTTGATCCTGCTAGCGAGGTACTTCGCCGAGCCGTGCTCAAGCAACCAGTCACCGTCGACGGCGAGCTTGTCGTCCTTCATGCTGCCTCCCAATATCCGAATGGGATACAGAATGCACGCGTTTCGGATTGCGGTCAAGCGTTTCCAAGTGAATCCTGATGGAGTACCGATTCATCCCAGGAGGATGCAGTGGACCAACTACTCACCACGGCCGAAGTCGCGGAGCATCTCAGGGTCACCCCGGAGACCCTGCGCCTGTGGCGGCACCGCAAGCAGGGCCCCCCGTCGTACAAGTACGGCCGGCAGGTGGTCTACCGGCTCGACGAGCTGGAGCGCTGGTTCGAGTCCTGCCGCACCGAGGTGCCGGCATGACCACAATCGAGGGCCTTCGCGACCGGCTCACGGTCACCGTCCCCGAAGCGGGGGAGTACCTCGGCCTGGGCCGCGGTGCCGCGTACGCCGCGGCTCGGCGCGGTGAACTCCCGACGCTACGGCTCGGCCAGCGGCTCGTCGTCCCCGTGCCCAAGCTCCTGGAGCTCGTCGGCTTCGACCCCGACCAGCCGCACGATCCGCCGAAGCCAGCTGCCTGACTCACGCCCCCCGTGGCCGGCGTCCTCGACCTTGCGGCAGACCACGGACAGCACGACGGGCGCCGCCACCCCGCGGCGCCCGCCCACCCGATCCGAACCCCTCCAGCACGAGGAGCTCCGCAACCATCATGCCCGCCAAGGTCAGTACCAGTCCATCAGCGCGAGTCGCCAGCACCATCCGTCTCGACCTCACCACGACCGACGAGCAGACCGCCGCCCGCCAGGCCGCCGAGCTCGCCCAAGCCTGGCCAGGGACCCGGGTCGAGATCATCGTCGGGGACGAGCCGCTTGCCTCTTGGTTCAGAGTGCTGCAGCTACTCGCAGATTCCGCCGCGCGGGCCCGCCTGGCACTCGACGTAGTGGGGACACCCGGCGCCACCACCAGCTGGACGTGCGAGCTTCGCACCCTGATCACCGCCCGCGTCGCATGAGCACGCCCGCCCGCCGACGCATCCGCGACCTCGAGCAGCAGCTCGCCGAGGCACGCGCCCAGTACTACGGGCCCGCCGACACCCAGCAGCGCACCGCCCAGCTCGCCGCCCGTCTGCTCCAGGACGCCTGGTCGGAGGCCTGGGCCGCCACATGGATGCGCCGGGCGCTGCTCTTCGAGTGGGCTGCCCCCCGCGAGACCGACTACACCGGACGTGCCACCGAGGCCGAGCTCGACGCGCGCGCCGCTCGCACGATCAGCGCCGCGGTCGCCTGCCGCAGCCGCGCCACCGGTGCAGACGGGGCCGCCACCTGGCACCTCGCCGCAGCAACCGAGTCGCTGACCATCACCCCCGACGAGCACCACCGCCTCGATCAGGCCCACCAGCGCCTCGAGGACGAGCAGGGACGAGGCACCGCAGCGTGACCCACACCGACGCCATGCCCACCTGGGACGACATTCCGATGGCAGCCGACCCTCCCGGCGCCGACGGCAGAATCCCCGACGACGTGCGCGCCCAGCTCGACGCCGAAGCGGAGGAGTCCAACCACCAGTCCTGGCTCCAGACGCAGATCGCCAGGAAGGCCGACGACCTCCGCATCCTCGAGGCCGCACGCGCCCGGGTGCAGGCAGAGAAGGCCACCGACACCAACTTCGCCGATCTCTACCTCGACCGCCTCGCCCTCGACACCCTCGAGACCCCCGAGCCCCTCATCGAGCGCGTCATCCCCAGGCACTCCTACGGCATCCTTCGCGGCCGCGACCAGTCGCTGAAGAGCTTCGTCGCGATCGACTGGGCTTGCTCCCTGGCCACCGGCAAGACCTGGCAGGGCCACGACACCCCCGACCCCGTCCGCGTGCTCTACATCGCCGGGGAGGGCGCCCACGGCCTCCGCTCCCGCATCGACGCCTGGGAGTACGCGTGGCAGCGCAGCGTCCCCGCCCACATGCTCACCGTCCGCGCCACAGCCCTGAACCTCCACACCCCCGGCCCCGCCTTCCCCCACCTCCTCGAGCACGTCACCACCGGCGGCTACGGCCTCGTCATCGTCGACACCCTGCGCCGCGTCTCCGGCGCCGCCGACGGCAACAGCAGCGAGATGGGCCTGGTCATCGACAACCTCGACAAGATCAAGCAGGCCACCGACCGCGGCAGCGTCCTCACCGTCGCCCACACGGACAAGGGTGATCACGACACGCGGGGGTACTCGGGCATCGAAGACGACGCCGACTTCGTGTGGTCCGCCAAGCGCGACGACATGACCCTCGCCCTCGAGCTAACCAAGATGAAGGACGGAGCAGACGGCCGCATCCTCCACCTCACGGCCACCCGCACCCTCGGCTCCCTCACCCTCAGCCACAGCACCCGCGGCACCACCCCCACCGTCAGCAACGAGCACCAGCTCACCGTCCTCGACGCCCTGCGCTACACCTTCCGCGACGGCGCCCGACCCGCCGACCTCCGCGAAGCCACCGGCATGGCCAAAGCCACCCTCGCCCGCGCACTCGCCGCCCTCGAAGACCTCGGCCAGATCACCAACACCGGCACCAAGAAGGCCGGCTACTGGGAGATCCCACCCATCACAGAAGACGGATCACCCACCCCAGAACCCAGTGAGACACCGACCCCGGAGGACCACCATGAATGAGACGCCCCGTCTCACCCCGTCTCAACACCCCACACCCCCTCTGACCTGCGGTGTCTCACACCGTCTCAACCCGTCTCAACCGTCGTCTCACTACCGTCTCACCCGTCTCACGACCCTTAGGAGTGAGACGGTGAGACACCGAGACGAAACACCCCCACGAGACACCCCCAACACCACCACTCGAGGCGCGGTCCGTGAGGGGGCGTCGACCTCGCGATTTGCAGGCTCCCCGCACGCGTGGTCGAGCCAGGCTGGGGGACAGCGATGGGGCGCGAGGCGGGCGGGCGTGGCGAGCTCGAGCCGGTGCACGCACGCTGCACGCACGTGGCCTGTCGGCGCAGGTCAGGCGGGTGGCCTCTTGATGCCGAGAGAGGGGCGCGCCGCCAGCGTGGCCGGGTGGTCTCGATGAGGCCGGGGGAGTCGACCCCGTCGATGCGCGGACCGCGGGTGCGCTCGGGCGACCAGTGGCCGCGGCACCGGGCACGTGCGCGGCAGGTGCGGCAGCGACGCGCAGCGGTGGCTCGCGAGGCGGCCCGTGCTCGCCGGCGGGCCCAGCGGATGGCGGGTGGTCGGTGATGACCGGTTCACGGCGGAAGGCGCCGCACTGTCCAGCCTGTCGGGTGGCGGCGGACCTGGCCGAGCACCGGGATGCGGCCGCCGTCGAGTGGTCTGCGCGGCGAAGCACGCTCAGCTTCGCGATCGTGCTCGCCCGGTGGGCGTGCCCTGCCTACCAGCCGGCGGCAGCGACGGGCGCCGCGTCAGGTGAGGCGGCTATCGAAGGCGCAGGAGTCGACGCCCATGCGGAGCAGGTGGGCGTGCTCGACGCAGAGCGGGGTCTCGAGGATCAGGGTTCGGTTGCCCTCGGGGACGCCGACCAGGAGCGGCAGGCGCACGGTCGCGGTGCCGATGACGTCGGCGACGTCGAGGCAGGTGGCGACAGAGCAGGTGGTGTCGTCAAGGTCGGCGTTCAAGGACCGCTTCATCCCTCGAGTGTGGCAGTCGCTGGGGGTGGTGTCCGTGGCTGAGAAGCGAAGCTCGGTCGCAGCCATGTTCACCGCCACGGACGGCGACCAGATCCCGTACCTCGAGGACGGCCGGTGGTTGCTGCCGCCGCCTCGGCAGTACCGGCACTGGCGACACGGCATCTCGCAGAAGGAGGTGCCGATCGGGGACTGGCCGTGGCCAGACGCCGATGAGGAAGCGATGCGCGCGGCGTCGTCGGAGGACTGGCTGTACCTGGGCTGGGCGCCCAGGCCCCGCACCCGGGGAGCGCGCTTCCGGCACGACGTCGGGCACGGCATCGTGATGGGCTACCCGGTCGGGTCAGTGCTGGTATTCGCACTCCGCCAGGCGATCGGTTGGTGGCCTCGATGAGCCCCGATTGGACGCCAGCGTTCCCCGGTCAGCGGCCGCCGTTCGCGCCGGGCAACACCCTGTCGCCGACCACGCATGGCGCGTACTCGCCACGGAAGGTGGAGCCGCTGGCCCGGGAGTTCGTCGAGCTGCTGCTCGCCGACGACCACACGCCGGCGCACGTGAAGGCTGCGGCGTACCGCGCCGAGCTGTGGGCGCTCGGTCGGGCTGAGGCGCAGGTGCAGCTGCTGAGCGAGTACCTGGCTGCCCGGGCTGAGGCTGCCGGCGACGGGATCGGGGACCTGACCAGCGAGTCGGTGCGCTCGGCGTACCTGCTGCTGCACCGGGCGGAGTCGCGGGCGGCGTCGTCGAGGTCGCGGCTGGGGCTGACGCCGGTCAGTGCTGCACGGCTGGGGAAGCACGTGGCGCAGGGTGCTGCGGCGCAGGCCGATGTAGCGACGGCGATGGCGATGCTGCACCGCCTCGAGCAGGAGGGGCGGCTGCCGGCCGGGGCGTCGGGTGATGGCGGCTCGGCGTCCGTGCGTGCGGTCAACGATGAGGCGACGGAGCAGGAGGGAGAGGGCGATGGGTGATCTGACGTTGGAGCAGCTCGATGCTGCGAGGCGTGACCCGGTGGTGTTCTCGCGGGTGATCTTGGGGGAGCCGCTGTGGGATCACCAGCTCGAGGTGGCGACGTCGCAGGCGCGGTACCGGGTGCTGTGCGCTGGCCGCCGTGCGGGCAAGACGCGGGTGTTCGGGGTGCTGGCGTTGCACCGGATGTTCGCGGTGCCGGGGTCGCGGGTGCTGCTGGTGTCGGCGGGTCGTACGTCGGTGGTCCGGACGCACAAGGAGATCGCGGGCATGGCCCGTGGTCCGGTGTCGGGCACGTCGATCGAGGACGACCAGGTGATGACGTTGACGCTGTCGAACGGGTCGGTGCTGGAGTCGGTGACGCAGTCGGTCAACGCGGTTCGATCGGCGGACGTGGACCTGCTGATCATCGACGAGGCCGGGTTCGTGGAGCAGTCGGTGTGGGAGTCGGCCGAGCCCACCATCGGTGCGCGGCCGGGGTCGCGGGTGTTGGTGGCGTCGTCGCCCTGGCGTGGGCCCGGGCACTTCTTCCACGACCTGTGGCGCCAGGGGATGGAGGCGCCGGATGCGGAGGTGTCGTCGTGGCATTGGCCCTCGACGGTGTCGCCGTTCGTGGATGCGCACTGGCTGGAGGGGGTGCGGGAGCGGAACGCCCCGGACTACTTCGCCCGCGAGTACATGGCGGAGTGGACGGGGGCGACCGGGTCGTACTTCGACTCCGACGAGATCGACGCCGTCACGGTCGAGGAGCCGCTGCTGGACCCAGAGGAGCCAGGCTCCCTGGCCAGCGTCGGCCCGGTCTCAGGTGGCGTGGACTGGGGCATGCAGCGCGACGCGCATGCTTTGGTGGTCGTGGCTGCGCTGCCGGAGCCTGACGAACGCGGCCGGACGCGGTACGCGGTGCGGTTCATCGAGGAGCGGTACCGGACGAGCTACGAGGCGTGGATCGAGCGGTTGGTCGAGCTCGGTGGCCGGGGCGGGTTCGCGTTCGCTCGGCTGTGCTCGGAGACCAACGGCGTGGGGCAGATGTCGACGCAGGTGCTGGCGCGGCGGCTGTGGGAGGACACGGGGCGTGACGTGGTGGAGCCGTTGTCGACGACGGCGAAGCTGAAGCAGGACCTGTTCGGGTTCGCACGGCTGCTGATCCAGCAGAAGCGGCTGCTGTTGCCGCGGCATCCGAGCCTGCTGCAGCAGTTGCGGGCGTTGGAGTTCGAGACGACGGACTCGGGGGTGATGCGGATCGCGGTGCCGGATCGGATCGGGCATGACGACGTGGCGATGGCTTTCGCGATGGCGCTGCAGCCGCTGATGGCCGGCGAGCTGGTGCCCGTGCCCGAGGCGCGGGTTGTGACCATGGAGGACATCCTCGAGGACGATCTGACCACCGGGCTCGAGGCGTACCAGCAGTTCCGGGACTCGCATCTCGACAGCCAGATGTTCGGGTTCCCCTCGCTGACTGACTGGCGGCTGCCGTGAGGGGGCCGGTGACGTCAGTGCTGGAGGGCTCGCACGTCGGACTCGAGCCGCTGGATGGTGCGTTGCATCTTCTGAACGTCGGATGCGATGGCGTCGTGCCAGCGGCGGTGGCGGCTCTCGTCGGCGACGGCTGCTCCGCAGTGGCGGCATTCGGGCATGGGGGTCTCCACAGGGTCGGCGGTGCGGGTGCTGGTCGGGTGGAGCGTCGGGTCTCAGCCGACGCCGGCCTGGCGGGCGATGACGGCGCCCATGACGTCGACCATGACGTCGCGGGAGACGGAGGTCAGGGCGCCGGCCGCTCGGCGGATGAGCGTCCTTTCTTCGGGGTCGGTTGTGGTCTCCTCGGCCTGGCGGAGGGCGTCGACCAGGGCGTCCACGCCCTCGCCGCCGGGCCAGATGCCTACCGCGCGCCGGCCGCGCTCACGGAGCTTCACGGCGCTGAGGATGCTGCCGCCCATGGTGTTGATCCAGGTGGCTTCGAGGTAGTCGCCGTCCTCGAGCGCTTCGATGGCGTCGACGACGTCGTCTTCGTCGATGCCGAGCGTCGTCTCGATGTGCGGCTGCAGTTGGCGTCCGTCCATCTTGCGGTTGCGGGCGATCTCGATGAGTGCCGGCAGGTCGCGAGTTGTCCACTGTTCGGGCAGGGGATGTGTCACGGGGGCTCTCTCGGTGGTGGGGGCGTGTGGTCAGGTGGTGATGCGGTCGAACTCGTACGAGGCGGGGACGCCCAGGGCGGACTGCCAGGTGACGCTGGCCTGGACCGTGACCGGTCGTGGCAGGACGCTGCCAGCCACTCGGGATGCGTTCAAAGCGTCGAGCTCGGCCTGAGCCTCTGCCTGCAGGTTCATGGTGATGACTTCTGCGGGCGCGACGTTGCCGTGCGACTGGGTGCGGCGCGGGAAGAGCCCAGTGACGGAGTCCACGATGAGCTGGACATCGTAGGCCGGGTCGGAACCGGCGTTGAGGAACGAGATTGTCGTGCGTGGTGCATCCCGTTGCACCCATCGGACGTCGCGTCGCTCGAGCTGGAGTCGCTCGAGGCGGTCGGCTCGGGCTTCGGCTGCGTGCGCGAACTCGAGCGCTTGGTCTGCGTGTCGATCGGCGCGGTTGGCTCTGTGCCAGGTGACGACGGCGACGCCGACCGTGACGGCGAGGGCGACGAGAGCGATGCCGGCCTCCGGCGTCATAGTGGCAGCTCGTCGGCGAGGAGGGCGCGGGTGCCCGTTCCGGTGAGGACTCGTTGGATCTTGTCGCCCAGACGACCGGTCCCGGGCCAGTTGGTGATGCACCCGAGGTCGATGAGGCGCCGCTCGGCGCGTTCAGCGTTCGCGTCGGTGATGTCGAGGCGGGCGGCGACGTCGTCCCGGTCAGCGTGCCCGTGCTGGTCGACGTGGTCGGCGAAGGCGCGCAGGTACGACAGCAGGTCGGCGGGGCGCCACGGGCTGAAGGCGTCGTCGGTCATGGGTTCTCCTGGGGGGTGGCGGCGTTGAGCGCAACGCTAGAGCCGAGCACGGACACCGCGTCGGCGAATGGTCACGCCTGGCCAACAGTGGCGCTCGCGCCGGCTGCAGCGACGGGGTGGCTGGAGCTGCAGCGGGCGATCCGTCGCATGGGGCGGCGGCAGGTGCCGTGTGTGGAGGACCCGGGGGCGTGGTCGGCGTCGCGGAAGACGCCGGCGGAGGCTGCCCGGCAGGACGAGGCGCGGGAGGCGTGCGGCTGGTGCCCGGTGCTGGAGCTGTGCCGGGCCTACGCCGTGGCTGCCCGAGAGCCTGTGGGTGTGTGGGGCGGGCTGAACGAGCGGGAGCGGCGGGAGGTGGGCCGGTGACGACGGCGATGGCGTGGGTGCGGGAGGCGACGGCGGCTGGTGCGTTGCTGGTGCCGGCGGATGCGCCGTGGACGCAGGCGGCGGTGGTCCAGCTGGGCCAGTGGGAGCGGCTCGGGCTGGCTGGTCGCTGCGAGCACCTCGAGGACGGGCCCGAGGTTGAGGGCCGGCTGGTGCTCGTCGATGGCCAGGGGCGCCCGACGGTGGGGCTGGTGCCGACTGGTGGGGCGCAGTCGTTCGTGCTGCAGTGCCCGGCCTGTCACCCGGGGGCGCTGCCGGTGGGGTGCCAGGTGTGTGGGCGGGCGTTGGCGCCGAAGGTGCGGCTGGTCGTGGCACGCCCGCTGCCGGGCAGTCCGCTGGTGCTGACCGGGCGGGTGTGCGTGGACTGTCGACGTGGGTGGACGGATGGTGCCCGGTGAGCGGCGTCGGGCCCGGTGATCACCTCTCGTGGGGGATCGTGCCGCCCGAGGTCGCGGCGCTACTGGTGCGGGAGTACGCCGACTGGCTGCGGCTGCTCGAGGCTCGGTCGCGGGACCTCCAGGCGGGCGGCGGCCGGCAGCTGAGCGCGGCGCTGCGGATCTTCGTGGGAACGACGCGGAACGCGGCTCGGGATCGAACGGAAGTGCTGGCGCAGGCGTGCAACGGAAGCGCGGAAGTTCCGACGGCGGTCGAGGCGGCAGAGTCAGAGCAGTCCGCAGGGGGTGGACGCTGGGTCACGACCCGGGAAGCAGCGGAGGTGTTGGGCGTGGGTGAGCGACAGGTCGTCAACCTCATCCGTAGCGATCGCCTGGCCACGTTGCGCCCGGGTCGTGTTCCCCATCAGGTCACCCACTGGTCGCTGGACCAGGAACTTGAGCGCAGGAGGAGCGCATGACCAGGAACATCGACTGGAACGAGATCGACGAGGCACTCGGCCTGCAGTCCGTTGCAGAGTCCAAGCCCGACGTGGCGGCACACTTCCGCGAGGCGGGCTTCACCGATGAGCAGGCACGCCGCGGCGCGGAGCTGATGGAGTCGGGGTCGTACTTCGGCTTCGTCGACGTCGCGACGTCGCTGGCGGGCGGGTACCGATTCGACGGGGCTTCGATGCCCATCGCGCCGGCCCAGCAGGAGCGGATCGCTGCCGTGGGTCGTCGCCTTGAGGAGGCCGCGCGAAGCGCCGACACGGTGCCCGGTGGGCAGGTGATGTCGCCCGATGGCCGCACCTTCGTGAAAACGATCGAGGAAGCCGCGGCGAAGGGCGGCCAGTCGTGAAGCGGATCAGGATCGAGGAGGCTGCGCTGCAGCACCTCGAGGAGCAGGCACGCCGGGCGATCGACCTTTCGGAGTCGCTGGCTGCGGAGCAGAGGCGCACGAGCGCCCTTGAGGTCGAGGTCGCGCGGTTGCGACTGGCCGAGGCAGCGGCTGCCGTGATCGACCGCCGCTGCTCGGAGGCGCAGGTGGTGCTGAACCGCCCCACGAAGCGCGGGCTCATGGCCGATGCAGTCCTCGACGAGAGCGGTGCCCTAGATGTCGCGGCGTTCGAGGTGATCGTCGACGAGGAGATCTGGCCGGCACGTGTGCGGGGCGCAGTCGACGTCCAGCAGGTCATCGAGAACACGCGGAAGGACTCGTGATGACGACCGAGATCACCGGCAGTACCGACGCGACCACTCTGGACGGCGCCGTCGACCAGGCCCGCGCCGACGTCGAGGAGCAGCGCAGCCGCTTAGCCCAGTGGGAGGCGAAGCTGGCCGCTGCGCAGCACGAGCTGGAGTCCCTCCAGGGCCGCGCCGGTGTCGAGCTGCTCGAGGACCCCGACGCCGAGGAGCACATCGCCACCACCATCGCCCAGCTGCAGGCGCGCATCACCCTGGCCAGCAAGGCGATCACCGCACAGCGGCCCCGGATCGTGCTCGCCGAGTCGGCCTACCTGGCCGCGGAGGCCGACCGGCTCGAGGCACCGCTGGCGGGCGTGCAGGAGCGGATCGAGGCACACGAGGCGAAGACCCGGAAGCTCCTCGCCCAACTGGAGGCCCACGAGGGCCCGTACGTGACGGAGAAGGTCCATGTGCAGGAGCAGCTCTCCCGGGACGTCGTCTGGATGGGCGGCCCGCCCACGTTCAAGGTGCCGAAGAGCGAGCTGATGCGCGCGGAGGCGCAGGTCGCTCGTAGGCAGCTGTCGGTGCTGCGTGAGCTCGCGGCCGGGCGGGACCCTAGGCCGATGATCAGCTCGTGGGGGCTGAGCCGGTCCGAGGCCTACCCGGAGTGTGTCCGGGGCGCGGAGGCGCTCGTCCACACTCCGGCGTTCCTGGACTCGGTGGCCGCGCTGCGGCGCCAGGTCGAGGAGCTGGAGGAGGTACGGGACGGCCTGCCCGGGCGCCTGGCGGACTACCAGCGCCAGAAGGGCCTGCACACCCCCGGAGAGAACGACGAGACCTACGCCGAGGCGCGACTGCGGCAGCGGATCGCCAGCATCGACGGCGAGCTCGACCAGGCCCGTGCGGACCTCGCAGCGCTGACCGGCTCCGAGGCCTGAGCCACCCGCGCAGCAGCGCCTGAGAGGAGCCCTCGATGACCAGCACCGTCCGGTCCGTGACCGTCCGCATGGAGGCGGACGTCGCGAAGTACATCGCCGACATGCGCCGTGCCGGTGCCGAGACCGACAAGGCGTTCCGTCAGGTCGACCTCAAGCAGGTCGACACCCGCCTGAAGTCGATCGACGCCTCGACCAAGTCGATGGCCACCTCGATGCGCGTGGGCAGCGTGCAGGTCCGGACGCTCGACACCGATGTCCGCACCCTGGGGCGCGACCTGCACAACTCCGGTTCGGAGCTCGACCGGTTCTCGGGCCGCGCGCGAATCCTGGTCGACCTGCTGGCCATGGTGGGCCCGGCTGCCGTCCCGATCGGTGCCGTAGCGGTGCCGGCGTTGGCCGGGCTGACCTCGCAGCTCGGGTTCAGCGTCATCGCCGCCGGTGGCGCCGTCTTGGCCTTCCAGGGCGTCGGCGACGCGCTCGAGGCCATCGAGAAGGCCCGCCTCGACCCGACGGTGGAGAACCTGCAGGCCGCCCGCGACGCGATGCGCGACCTGGGCCCCGACGCCGGCGACTTCGTCGGGAAGCTGCAGGCCCTGCGTGACGAAGCCAGCCAGCTCACCATCACCGCCGCCGGCGGGCTGATGCCCGGCCTCAACACGGCCCTCGATGTCTTCGACAACCGGCTCCCCGAGCTGAAGGCCATCATCGCCGAGGTCACCGACGCCACCGGCGACGCGATCGCTGGCGGCGCCGCGTCGCTGAACGGAGCCCGCTGGGACGACTTCTTCGGGTTCCTCGAGGACAACGCTCGCGAGAACATCGACGGGCTCGCCGACTCCGTCGGCAACCTCGGCCACGGCCTCTCCGAGCTGTGGATGGCGTTCTCCCCGCTCGAGAGCGACTTCATCGACTGGACCCGCGACGCCTCCGAGTCCTTCGACGACTGGGCGACCCGCCTGGACCAGACCGAGGGGTTCGAGAACTTCCTCGACTACGTCGCCGCGAACGGCCCTCAGGTCGCCGACACCGTCGGTGCCCTCGGCGGCGCGGTCGTGGACCTAGTGCAGGCCGCAGCCCCGCTCGGTGGCCCGTCGCTGCAGGCCATCGAGGGCATCGCCGAGGCGTTCTCGCTGATCGCTGACTCCGACGCCGGCACTGTCCTCATCGCTGCCGCAGCCGGAATGGCGACCTTCAACCGGGCCAACGCGATCTGGATGAAGACGAAGAACGCCACCCCGATCCAGGCGAACATCGTGACTCCGATCAAGGACATGCGTGCCGCAGCGCCGACGATCGGCCAGGTCGGCACCTACTTCAAGTACCTCGGCCAGGACGCCAAGTTCGCCTCCAAGCAGACCCTTGCCGCCCGGGCCTCGGTCGCCGGTTTCGCGCGCACCGCTGCCCCCACCCTGTTCAAGTCAGCGGCCCTGGGTGGCGGCCTGGCGCTGGCCATGTCCGGGGTCAGCGACTCCATGGGGCTCTCCAACACCACGAGCCTCGCCCTCATGGGCTCCATCGCCGGCCCCTGGGGTGCCGCGATCGGCGGCGGCATCGGCCTGGCCCTCGACTTCGCTGCCGCACAGGAGCGGATGGCCGAGGAGACCCGAACCACCGACGAGGCGATCAAGTCGCAGTCGCTGAACACGATGATCAAGCGGTACCGCGATGTGCGCCGCGAGATCGCCGAGATCGCCGACATCGAGCCGTGGGAGTTCTGGAAGACGCTGCCGGCCGCGATGGACGGCATCGTCAACAACGAGGTCAAGCAGATCAACAAGCTGGACGCCGCGATCGCTGGTTTGCGGATGGACCGGGCCTGGGAGCAGGACGCGCGCCGTGCCGGTGGCGGCATCGAGGACTTCCTCCTTGGGCCGCTGGGTAAGTCTGCTGACGCCTTCCGCATCGCATCGCTGGGCGCGGACGACTACTCCGCCTCGCTGCAGCGGCTCAGCGATGTGCTCGGCAACCGCGGGAAGTGGCGTGCGTTCCAGGCTGCGATCGACGACGCCCGTGCCTCGCTCGAGGACAACGGCCGCACTCTGGACCGCACCACCGAGAAGGGCCGCGCGAACGAGGCGGCACTCGACGGGATCGCGGCCACCGCGCTGGCCGCGTCCGAGTCGCTCAAGGGCATGAAGCGGGTCGAGTTCCTGTCGGGTGCACGCAAGCAGTTCATCGAGGTGGCTACCTCGATGCGGATGCCCATCGAGCGGGCTCAGGACCTTGCCGACAAGCTCGGGCTCGTCGGGAAGCAGAAGCCGAAGCCCCAGGTCGACGCCGACACCTCCAAGGCCGACCGCAAGCTCCAGCGGACCCTCGAGAAGGCCAATCAGCTGGGGCTGATGGTGCCCAAGCCCCGCGTCGACGCGAAGACCGCCGAGGCCGACGGCGCCTTCGCCGACCTGTTCCGCGCTGGCGGCCAGCTCGACGCCATGCGCCCGACTCCCCGCGTGAACGTAGATGCCAGCGGCGTCCTGGGACAGATCAACGCCGTGCGCGGCTGGCTGAACAACATCCCCGACGAGACCGTCAACGTGTGGGTCACCCGCCGCACCGTCACCGGCGGAGGTAAGGGCCCCGTCATGGAGTCTGCCCGCGGCAACCTGTTCCCCTCGGTCACCGCGTACGCCCAGGGCGGCCTCGACCGGCCGGACCGCCACCTCCCCGAGGTCGCCACCGGCGGCCCCGTCCGAATCTGGGCCGAGCGCGAGACCGGGGGCGAGGCCTACCTCCCCCTCGCCAACGACGACCGCCGACCCCGCGCCCGCGCGATCGCCGAGGAGGTCGTCGGCCAGTTCGGCGGCAAGGTCTTCTGGAACGCCCGCGGCGGTGTCTACCGCTCTAGCGGCGAGATCGCCTCCACCAGCGGCGGGCGCTCGGTCGGGGCTCTGCGACAGGCGCTGCAGGGGATGTCCATCGGTGGCCACCTCAGCCTTGACGCCGACGGCCGTGGCGGCACCCTCGACGCTCGCATCGAGCGGGTCTCGTCCGGCGTCGTACGCCGCGAGCTCGACGCCGACGCAGCGTTCGACGACATAGTCACCGGGCGCTGAGATGGGTTTTCGCTGGAACTGGCCCGCGGGAGGTGGTCGGGTGGTGGATACTCGCGCCATGGTGATGGTACTGACCGAAGTGCGCCGCGCCGGTCGAGCGTCGCACCTGAGCCTGCGAGCACGCTGGCATGCTTGGCGCCTTGATCGCGCACGGCAACTCGAAAGTCACCATCAACTGGCTCTCGCGGAGCGGTTGGCGGATGCCCGGCAGCTGCTATCTCGCCGATGACGGAGATCGTCGAAGTCCTCAACACGCTCGCAGCCAACTCACCCGAGACCGGCGCGGTTGCTGCCGGTGGGATCGCGTTGAGCAAGGTTCTCGGCCCCAGCGTGACCGCCGTCGGACGCGCTCTCGGGGACTTCACCGACTGGCGAATGCGGAACCTGCTCAAACTCTCGGAGAAGACGCAGGCACGCGAGACCCTCGGCGAGGGCGAGGTACATCCGCGGGTCGCTCAGCAGATTCTTTCTGAGGCGTCGTGGTCCGAGGACGACGTGGCCCAAGAGTACTTTGCCGGCATGCTCATCGGGTCGAGAAACCTGCGGGGCTCCGAGATGGACACGGCGTACTTCGCCCGCGTCACGGCCGGCTTGACTGCTGTCCAGCTCAGACTTCACCACATGGTCTACGAAGCCGTAAGCCGACTCGGCACAGGCAACGAGCTCCGCACCCGCCTGGGAGCCAAACAGGTGCAGATGTACTTTCCGATGAGCGTGCTCCCGCCCGTATTCGGGTTGCCTATGCGCGAGCTCGGCCTCGTGGGCCGGGCGGCTGCTGTGCTCGAGCGTGAGGACCTCATCGGTGAGTACGTCTTTGACCCCTCCGATGACCTCACCGTCTTAAAAGGGTGGTTCCCGCAGGCACGGGAGCCGGGCCTGGCGTTGAACGTGACTGGTTTCGGAGCACAGGCATTCCTGATGGCCTACGGCGTCAACGAGACCAACTCGAACGCGCTGCTGTCGATGCGTCTCCCCCATGTGGCAACCGAGATGCCACGTGCGGACGAGGTCGTCTACGGGCCGACCGTACGCAACGCTCCCAGCGCCAGCGCGGACGCATGAGCGAAGCCACCGCCTCCCGATCTCGCCAGCGGCACCGTCCTCGCCGCCTTCGGCCGGCTGCTGAGCGCGTAGCTGAACCGCGGGGTGCCGGTGCCCGCACCTAGCGTCACGAGCATGACCCAAACCAGCACCACCACCTGCCCCCTGTGCGGCTCCATCGTCGAGGGCGGCCTCCGGTCCAGGCACGAGATCCACCACCGCGAGCTCGTGAAGCTCAAGGAGCGCCAGGACGAGATCGCTCCCGCATCGAAGCCGTCCGGCCCGCCCTCGAAGCCGCTCATGGCGATCGGGGACGGGCCGGTTCTAGGCGAGTTCTAGGCGTCGTACGCCGACCCCCACACCTCCCACGGGGTCAGCCCCAACAGTTCGACCGTGAGCTGGTCGGCAGCGCGATACGTGACCGTCCCGTCCCGACGGGCGCGCTGGATCGCCTTCTCCGCCGCGGACCCGCGCGCGGCACCGACGGCACGAACACCTCCCGCGGCCGTCAGTAGAGACAGCAGCGGCTCCGCGGGCAGCCGCCGGGGTCGACGCGCCCTCAGCCTCTGCTGCACCCGCCAGACGGCATAGGCCTCGACCGAGCTCCGATCCAGCAGCCACCGACGGTTCACCAGCATCCCCTCAAGGTGCCCCCCGTCGGCCAGCATGTTGATCCGCCCGCGCGTCACGCCTGCAAGGACAGCAGCCTCAGCGCTGGTGACCAGCCGGCGGCCCACGCCCCACCCTGCATCGCTCAGCGTGTACGGAACGGGAGTGTCGTCGTCTAGCGGCCCCCGCTCGGTCTCGAGCGCGCTCACCGGTCGGTTCCCAACGAGCGCAGCAGCCCGTCGAGGGCAGCCCGTCCAGTCGGAACGGCGCCCTCCCCGTGACATGTCGGGCAAGGGCCGCTCAGGCGGTCGTAGCCCTCCGGGTGGATGCACGTTGGGCACCGCACCTCAGCCTTATCGTCGGTCGCAGCAAGCAGCATGGCGACGGCCACCGCCGGCACCTGGACGTCGAACTCGCGGCCGGCCACCTGTCCCTCGAGGACGATGCTGGTCTGCTGGTCGTCGACGGCGCGAACCAGCCATGCCCACCAACCGTCCGCGGCCTCGTGGCCGGGGCCGATCAGGTCGACGGTGGCACTGGCGTGGAACTCGGCGTGCTCGGCCGGGTCGGTCACGGTGCACCAGTCGTGCACCTCACAGGTCGCGCGAGCCGGCTTCCCCACCGTCTCGTGCTGCAGCTGCTCCGTGTTGGTCCTATCGTTCGTCATGGATCTGATCCCTTCTATCCAGGGTTCTGGTTCGTGGCCTCGGCTGGTGTTCCCGCACCGGCCGGGGCCGTCTTGCTGTCAGATGCCGTCGCCGTCGACGGACTTCGCCCGTCCACCACCTCCCTTCTGCTTCGCTCGCCGCGACTGCGCGGACCTCAACGCCAACCGCTGGTAGTGCGCACGGCGAGCGCTCTCGACTCGGATCGCCCGCTCGGCCGCCGGGAGCCGACGCTCCGGGTCGACCTGGTCCTCGAACTTCCGATACATCCCGTCCCGCGCCGCCTGCGTCGCAGCCGACCGGTCCGTGGTGTTCGCCCACCGCGTCTGCGCCGCGATCTTCGCGATCTGCCTCCGATCGGTAGCGGCCACAGGCTCGTGCGCCGGCGGGGCGTCGTCCGCGGGGGACGTGCCCTCGGGTGCGCTCATCACGCACCGCCCTTCGGCGGAAGATCGCGCTGGACGCGGATCAAGTCCTCGAGCTCGTCGACGCTGCGGCGGCAGGTCGGCGTCCACGCCGCCTCGGCCTGCTCGCGCGGAGTCATCTGCGCGATGGCCTCGTCGGAAGCGGCGAGGACCGCACCCGCGGCCTCGATGCACTCCTGCTCGGTGGGTCGTCTCGTCTGCTCGCTCATGCCCGCACGGTCCCATCGGCCGGGGACACCCGGCGCCGATCGCGGGCCCGGACACCGTCGAGGGCAGCGTGCACGAACGAGGTGACTCCGTCGACGCTGCCACGGTCGATGCCGTGGTGCGCGGCGACGGCGTACAGCTCGAGCGCCAGGGCCACGGAAGCGTCGACCTGCGTCAGCGGCATGGGCGTGGTGGCGTACGACGCCGAGCGCCGCACCGCGGCCTCGATGGCGTCACGGTCGTCGGCGGTCAGGGCGTGGCGGTGACCGGGGGAGTGGAGCATGGCGAGGTCCTCTCGTGCGTGCACTTGTGTGTGCACACCGCTTGGCATGAGGCGAAACGGAACGTCATCGGGACCGGCCGGGCTGGCGATGCTTGCGCCTGAGCGACACCCATCGACACCAGCCGAGACAGAGCGTCACGGGGGGCCGATCCCTGGGGGTCAAGGGGTCGCAGGTTCAAATCCTGTCAGCCCGACCGGACTCGGACCGCCCCTGATCTGCGACTGCGCAGATCAGGGGCGGTCCTGTCGTTGGCGGGCCTCCGCACCGCTCGCTCGCACGCGCGGCTCCTCGGTCAGCTTCGAGGCGGGCAGCAGGAAGCAGTGGCGCTGCAGGCACTGGATCCTGACGTGCTCGACCGGCCCGTCCGTCGACTCGACACGGTCTCGCCAGAGCACCTCGGCGATCGATGCGCACTCGGGACACAGGGTCAGGTCCATGGCGGGCTCCTCCGGGTTCGGCGCGGCGTTCACCCGGGAGGCGCGACCCGGCCGGTCGCACCGCGACGGGTACCGTCGCGTGCCCGTGCGTGGCACGATGCTGTCGGAGACTGCCGATGCGAATGCCGGAGACGCGCTACGTCCGGGCCGGGGACGCCGAGATCGCCTACCAGACGATCGGGTCCGGTCCGGTGGACCTGGTGTGGGCGTACGGCATGCTGACGCACCTCGAGGTCAAGTGGGAGGAGCCGTCGCTCGCGGCGATGCTCCGAGAGCTCTCCCGCTTCAGCCGGCTGATCCTCTTCGACCGGCGCGGGTGCGGCCTCTCCGACCGCGGCGACCGCCACCTGTCGCCCACGCTCGAGGAGCGGGTCGAGGACGTCGTCGCGGTGCTCGACGCGGTCGGTTCGCAGCAGGCCTCCTTCTTCGGCGTGTCCGAGGGCTGTGGCCTGGCGGCGCTCTTCGCCTCCATGCACCCCGAGCGGACCCACCGGCTGGTGCTGTACGGCGGCATCTCGCGCCTGCTCCGGGACGCCGAGCACCCCTGGGGGGTCATGGACGCCGCGGCGTACGACGCCGCCTTCGCGCCGGTGTTCCGCCAGTGGGGCACCCTGGAGGGCGCCGCGGCGATGGTAGGTCTGGTCGCCCCCTCCGCCGCCGGGGACCGCGACTACCTCGCTTGGTTCGCCCGGCAGCAGCGGCTCTCGTTGAGCCGCGACGCGGTGGTGCGCTTCATGGCGACGGTGGTCGCCTACGACCTGGACGCGGTCTTCCCATCGGTCCACGTGCCCACCCTGGTCCTGCACCGGTCCGGCGACACGGTGGTGCCGCTCAGCAGCCCCCGACGACTGGCGTCCAGGATCCCGGGCGCCCGCCTGGTCGAGCTGCCCGGGACCGACCACCTTCCCTACGTCGGTGACTCCGCCTCCGTGGTCGAGGCCGTGCGGGCGTTCCTCGGCGCGGCCATCGCGCGTGCACCCGCGAGCAGCAGGTTGGTGACTCTGCTCGTCACCGACGCGCGCACGCCGGCGGCCGTCGCCCTCGTGCGTCGCCACGTGCGGCGCATGGACGGGGCAGAGGTGACCAGCCCGTCGGGCGAGGAGCTGGTGTGGTTCGACTCGGCGACGCGTGCCCTGCGGTGTGCGATGGGTGCGCTGCGGGCGGCCCACGCCCAGGGGATCGAGCTGCGCGCCGTGGTGCACGCCGGTGAGTGCGAGGTCGGTCGGGGCAGCGTCGACGGAGCACCTGTCGTCGTCCCCACCGCCCTGCTGCGGCAGGCACCGGCGGGTCGGGTCCTGGCCACCGCCACCGTGCGCGACATCGTGCCGGGCTCGGACATCACCCTGACCGACCCGTGGCGCGTCCGACTGCCAGGCACGGGCGGGGTGCTCACGGTGACGACGGCGGCGGCCGGCGAGACCCTCTCGGCGGGCGGTGTGGGCGGCGGCGGCGGTCATGGTGGCGGTGCGGAGCGGGTCTTCCGCAAGGACGGTGAGTACTGGACCCTCGCCTTCGAGGGGCGGACGGTGCGGCTGCGAGACAGCAAGGGCATGGCCGACCTGATGACGCTGCTCGCTGCGCCCGGCCGCGAGCGCCACGTCCTCGATCTCGTCGCCGGGACGCCCGGCACGTCTGCGGTGCACGCCGCGCTGCACCGGTCGGCGCCGCAGCCGGTCATCGACGCGCAGGCCCGCGGCCGCTACCGCCAGCGGCTCGCCGAGGTGGACGAGGCCCTGGGCGGCAGCGACGTCGACACCGTCGTGAGCGCGCGCCTCCTCGAGGAGAAGGACTGGCTGCTGCGCGAGCTCACGGCGGCCTACGGCCTGGGAGATCGGGCACGAGCGGTGCCCGACGAGGTCGAACGGGCTCGCAAGGCCGTCTACCGCCGGGTCGCCGACGCCCTTCGCCGGGTGGAGCAGGCCCACCCCGGGCTCGGGCGTCACCTGCGGTGCTCGGTGCACACCGGCGTCTACTGCAGCTACGACCCGGAACGAGATCTCGCCTGGACCACAGGTCGCCAGGATCCGCAGACCGACTAGTCGGGGAGGGCGGCTCCCGGGTGGTCACGGAGGTGTCGCAGCAGGACCCCGGCGAGCTGCGGAGCGTGGGTGCTCGCGACCGTGTGGTCGGCCCCGTCGACGAGCACCTCGGTCGCGTGCGGCAGCAGCCGGACCAGCCGACGCCGCATCTCGCTGAACCACGGCGCGGTCCGGCCGCCGCCGACGAGAAGGACCGGGCACCGGATGGCCCGGGCCTCCTCCGCGCCGAACCGCCAGGACCGCAGGGCAGGGAGGTCCCAGGCGAAGAAGGTCGCGGCGTCGCGCTCCATACGTCGAACCGAGTCGGGGGCGCCGAGGTCGCGCCAGCTCTCGCCGACCAGCACGGTCATGAAGTCGTCGAGCGCCACGCCCGCACCGGCGGTCTCGAACTTCTCCACCAGCGTCGAGCAGGCACGGCGGAAGTCCACCCCTCCTGGGGTGCCCGTCGGCGGTGGCTCGACCACGCTCAAGGAGTGCACCAGCTCCGGATCGGTGTGGGCCAGGCGCAGCGCGACCGCCGCGCTGTAGCTGACGCCCACCACGTGTGCCGGGGCAACACCCATCGCGCGGACGACCTCGGCCGCGTCGGCGGCATCGCGGGCCAGGGACGGACGCCCACGCGGCGCACTGCTGCCGGCGTAGCCCCGCCGGTGGTACTGCAGGACCCGGTGGCGGCCGGGGGTGGCCAGGTGGCGGCCGAGGGGTCGCAGCTCGTCGGCATCGAGGGCGGTCTGGAGCACGACCACGGGCTCCCCGCGGCCGGAGACCTCGACCTCGAGCTGCCCCTGGGGCACGTCGAGGAGCTGCCAGCGACCCTCCACCCGTCGAGGATCCCGCTGCGCGGCGCCGTGCGCAACGGGGCGGCGCGCGGGCTTCACACGGGTAGGGTCCGGGTCCTGCCACCCGCCCAGGAGCCCTCCATGCCCGCCCAGCCCGACAGTGCCCCCCACGTCGACAGCGTCCCCGAGACCTTCGACGAGGCGGTCGCGCGCCACATCGCGCTCTTCCGTCCCCGGCCGGAGTCCTGGTCGACCACCGTGCCCAGCCCCACTGTCGACCAGCGCGGTCTCGACGCGCGCCAGCGCACGGAGGCGGTGATGAAGGTCGGGTTCCTGTGTTCCGCCTTCACACCTGCCTTCGTGCTCGTGCCCTACTCGGGCGTCCCCGTGCTGGCTGCCTGGGTGCTGGCCGGGCTCTGGTTCTTCGTGTGCTTCGTCGTCCCCGCCTTCACGGTCACGTCCGCGGATGCCGAGCCGTCGTGGGTCGATGTGCCCGACGACGCGGCCAGAGCGCACGAGGCCTTCCCGGGCGCCCTGGCCCGGCTGCGCGCCGGTGACGCTGCCCCCGACGTCATCGCGGCCGTCGAGGCCCAGCGACCGGTGCTCGACGCGAGCCTGGTGCACCTGGGTCGCCTGCGCGCCGACAACGACCCCGGCTCACGACTGAGCGTCGCGCTGCGCGACCGGATCGTCACCATCGTCGCCCAGGTCCAGGCGCTGGTCGACCTGGACACCCGTCGCCACGACCTGGCACATGCGGCCCTGCTCGTGGAGGGCCTGCCCGATCCGACGGCCGCGCGTCTCGCCGAGGCGGCGCAGTCGATCGTGGACGAGACGCGCATCATCGAGAGCACGTTGGCCGCCCGAGCCGGCGACAGCAGAGGGCGGTCCTGACAGACGGCGTGACGGGTCGGGAGGACGGGCGCCGGGCCGGGCACGTCCGGCGTCGTTGTCGGTGGTCGTCTCTAGGGTCGAAGACATGACCACCAGCGACGAGCTGCCCGCCACGGCGGGCGAGTGTGTCGCGATGCTGGAGGAGCTCGAGGCGCTGAAGTCCCACCTGGCTGCGCGCCAGGCCAGACTCGCCGCTCGTCTCGAGGACCTCCAGGCCGACGCCTCGGCCCGCTCGGTCGGCGCCCAGGTCGCGCTCGCTCGCCACGAGTCACCCCACCGCGGTGCCCGGCTGCTGGCGATGGCCTGCACCCTGGTCGACGACCTGCCCCACGTGCTGGCGGCCCTCGACGACGGGCTGATCAACGAGCACCGCGCCGAGATCCTCGCCAGCGAGGCCGAGCACGTCCACTCCGCGCTGCGCCCGGACTACGACACCGCCCTGGGCGAGCTGCTGGGCACCGGTGCACCGCTGGGCGACCGGGCGCTGCGCCTGGCCGCGCAGCGCATCGCGATGCGCCTCGACGACCAGGCCGCTGCCCGACGTCGCGAGCGCGCGCACCGCAATCGCCGCGTCACCTCCTGGCGCCGCGAGGACGGCACCACCCAGATCACCGCGGTCGTCTCCGACGTCCACGCCGCCGCGATCATGCAGTCCCTGCACCAACGCGCCGAGGCACTCAAGACCCAGCCCGACGAGGACCGCTCCCACTCCCAGATCGTGGCCGACCTGTTCGTCTCCCGCCTCACCGGCCAGATCACCGCCACCCACACCCCCGTCGCGCTCAACATCGTGATCTCCGCCGAAGCGCTGCTCGGCGACGGTGACGAGCCCGCGGAGGTCGTGCCCATCTACGGCGGCGCCGGCGGACCCATCCCCGCCTCCGTGGCCCGCAAGCTCGTCTGCAGCGCCCCCGAGATGGGCACCCGCGTCCGGCGCCTGTTCGCCGACACCGACCAGCTCGTCGCCATGGAATCGACCTCGCGGACCTTCGACGGGCTGCTGCGCCAGTTCATCACCCTGCGCGACCGGACCTGTCGCACTCCCTGGTGCAACGCCCCCATCCGCCAGCACGACCACATCACCCCCGACCACCAAGGCGGCCCCACCAGCATCCCCAACGGCCAAGGCCTGTGCACCGCGTGCAACCAGCTCAAGGAAGAACCCGGCTGGCACCACCGCGTCCTGCACCACTACGACCTCGACCCCCACGACGTCGAGATCACCTCACCCGCCGGCCAGACCGTCCACTCCCGCGCCCCCGACCCACCCGGCCTCATCCCACCCGAACCCACCTGGACCGAGGAATCACCCGGCCACTGGGTGCTCAGCGCCTGATCCGGCTGCTGGAGTCGGCGCGGACGTCAGGCGTCGTAGTCGACCCGCAGCTCCTCGCTGACCGGGTGCGCCTGGCAGGTGAGCACGTAGCCCTCGGAGCGCTCGGCCTCGTCGAGCGCGTGGTCCTGGTCCATCACCGCGCGGCCGAGCAGCACCTTGGCCCGACAGGTGCCGCAGGCCCCGCCGGCGCAGGAGTACGGCGCGTCGACACCCTGCCGCAGCGCGGCGTCGAGCACGGTCTCGCCCGTCGAGCGCAGCTCGAACGTGGTCTCGCGGCCGCCGAGGGCGACCGTCACCCGGCTCTCCACGTCGAGCGCGACCGAGGTCGCCGCGTCCTCGGTGTGGAAGACCTCCGCCAGGACGTGCTGGCCGCGCTCGGCCAGGGTCTCGCGCAGGTCGTCCACGAGCTGCTCGGGGCCGCACAGGAACCAGGTGTCCACCTCGTGCGCGACGAGGGTGTCGACCAGGTCGGCGTCGACCCGGCCGGCCAGTGCGGCCGAAGGCTCGCGCGACAGCACGTGGTGCACCTCGAGCCGGCCCCCGAACCTGGCGACCATGGCCTCGAGGTCGTCGCGCAGCATCGTCGACGCGACGCTGCGGTTGCCGTAGACCAGCGTGGCCCGGCTGTCGGGCTCGGCCTCGAGCGTGGCGTCGAGGATCGAGAGCACGGGGGTGATGCCCGAGCCGGCCGCGACGGCGGCGTACGAGCGCGCGGCGCCGGGCGACACGTCGTGGCCGAAGCGACCGGCCGGCGTCATCACGTCGAGGATGTCGTCGGCCTCGAGACGCTCCTGGGCGTAGCCCGAGAAGACCCCGCCCTCGACCCGCTTGACCGCGACCCGCAGCGTGCCCTCTTCACGCGGTGGCAGCAGAGAGTAGGAGCGTCGCACGTCGTCGCCGCCGAGGACCGCACGCAGCGTCACGTGCTGGCCCGCGCGGTGTCGGTATGCCGGGGCCAGGTCGGCGGGCACCGTGAACGTCACCACCGTGCTGTCGGCGGTCAGCGGCTCGACCGAGGCGACCCGCAACGGGTGGAAGGTCGCACGCCCCGGCTTCGGCGCCGCCTCGGCGAGGTCATCGGTCAGGCGCCGCCAGGTGCGGTACTCCGCCGGGGTGAGCGAGCGCCCGAAGACGGTCGAGATCGCCGCGTTGCGGTCGAGGTAGGCCTGCTCGTTGCGGCGCCACGCGCGCACGTAGCGGTAGAAGGGCACGCTGGGGTGCAGGTGGTGCACCAGGTGGTAGTTCTGGTAGACGAACAGCGGCGTGGCCCACCACTCGCCGCCGACCCGGAGCCGCGTCGCGCGGTACTTGTCCTGGCGGCCGGTGAAGGGCAGCCCGTGGTGCGGCAGGTAGTCGAACCACCAGGCGAGCACCACCAGTCCGAGCCGCTGGGGCAGCAGGAAGGCCACGACGAGGGCGGTGCCGTGGCCGGCGGCCACGAGCGCCACGGTGCCGGCGACCACCACGGCGGCCGCCACCGCCGTCGCGACCACCTCGCCGACGGGGCGCTGCCGGACGCGGCGCGCGTAGAAGACGACGTACCAGGCGTCGAGGGTCGCCCAGCGGAAGGGCAGCTGCCACCAGGGGCCCTCGCTGGTCCAGGCGTCGGGATCCACCGACTTCTGCTCGTTGGTGTTGCGGTGGTGCTCGATGTGGATGAAGCGGAACATCCCGTAGCCGGCGTACGGCGCGACCAGCGGCACGGACAGGTGGCCCATCAGGTCGTTGAGCCGGCTGTCGGTGCTGACCGCGTGGTGGGTGGCCTCGTGCAGCACGCTGAACATCAAGAACGTGACGGCCGCGCCCATCGGCACCGTCGCCCACGGTGACCAGCCGGCCCCGAGCACCCCGTAGAGCTCGAGCGCGAACAGCGCCGCGGCGCCGACGTACAACCCGGTCGTCGGCCAGGCGACGGGGGGCACCCGCTCGCCGGGGTCGGGCAGGCCCAGCGCCGGTGTCGTCGGCGGAGTGGCGGTGGGGAGGGTCTGCGTCATCGGGGGTCCTTCGGTGGGGGATGGACTCAGGGTTTACAGAAACGACCAAGATGTCAAGAGACGCGGGCGGGTGGCGACAGCGGGCGCCCGGGCTGTGAAGGTGGGGGGCATGGAGCAGCCCACGCCCCGCAGCCACGAGGAGTCCGTCCGGATCGAGGCCAGGCCGGAGGCGGTCTACGACCTCGTCTCCGACATCACGCGCACGGGGGAGTGGAGCCCGGTGTGCACGGCCTGCTGGTGGGACGACGAGAGCCGGGCGGGCCAGGTGGGTGCCTGGTTCACCGGTCGCAACCAGACCCCGGTGCGCACGTGGGAGACCCGGTCGGTGGTGGTGGCGGCCGAGCGCGGCCGCGAGTTCGCCTGGGTGGTCGGCGACGGCTTCGTGCGCTGGGGCTTCCGGCTCGCGCCCGACGGCGACGGCACCACGCTCACCGAGTCGTGGGAGTTCCTGCCGGCCGGGATCGCGATGTTCGAGGCGAAGTTCGGCGAGCAGGCGCCCGAGCAGGTGGCCGACCGCACCGAGCAGGCCCTCGACGGCATCCCGCGCACCCTCGCCGCCGTCAAGCGGATCGCGGAGGCGCGGGTCGGCTGACGGTCCGAGCGGCGTGGACCCGGATGTGTCGCCGCACACGTCCGGGGTCCGGCGGGAATGAACCCCTGGGGGCGCAGGTTGGCCCCCGCGTGCGAGGACCGGTGACCGAGGGTGAGCTGCTGACGCGGCGCATCGTCATCGACCTCCAGCGGCGCCAGTGCGCCGATTGTCGCAGCTGACTGAGCCCCTTCATCCCTCCTCGGTCCCCGAGCCGACGGCGTACGCCGTGCGGCCGCTGCGAAAGGCACCACCCGTGAGCTCCACCCTGCCCGCTCCCACCCC